>NZ_JFHJ01000462.1:0-10212 GCF_003666285.1 Mesotoga sp. HF07.pep.5.2.highcov
CTTGCACCATTCAAGACTTCCCCATCCACCGGGATTCTCATACCAGGTTTGACAAGAAGAACGTCTCCAACCTCTATCTCTTCAATCGCTACTTCTTCGAAGACGTCCTGCCGTTTTACGAGAGCCGTTTCGGGAGAGAGATTCATAAGTTTCATTATGGCATCGGAAGTTCTTCCCCTTGAAAGATTCTCAAGATACTTGCCGAGAGATATTAGAGCGATAATCACTCCGGCCGATTCAAAGTACAAATCTCCTACGTAGCTGTGTCTACCGAGGGCTATTTGAACCGTCGCAAAGATTCCGTAAGAGAATGCCGCTCCCGTCCCTAGACCTACTAAAGTGTCCATATTTGGGCTTCCTCTGAAGAGATTTGGTATTCCCTTGGAATAGAAATCTCTGCCCGCAACTACTATCGGAATCGTTAGAATTAGCTGAACTATGGCGAAGTTAAGGGGATTGAGATGGGGATCGATGATTGCCGGAAGCGAAAGGCCCATCATATGGCCCATGGCAATTATCAGCAGCGGCAGAGCGAAGGCCGCAGAAAATATGAATTTCCTCTTGTAGGATGCTATTGCAGCCTCTTTTTTCAGTCGGCTCTCTTCAAATGCTTCAGTGACGAGGTTGCCTGGCCTATATCCGGCTTTTTCAACTACTTTCTTCACCTCTCCAATTTTCAAGATGTTGGGATCGTACTTAAAAGAAACGGTGTCCGAAGATAGATTGACACTGACATTCTCAACTCCATGCAGCCTTCCGATTGCTTTTTCTACGGCTGTACTGCAGGCAGCGCATGTCATTCCATCAATTTCCATTACAGCCTTCCTAAAAACCGGAATTTCTTTAAGACTGTATCCTGCCCGCTCTACTGCCTCAAATACTCTGCCTTTATCGACTTCCTGGAACACTTCGAATGTAAGACGTTCCGTAGCGAGATTTACTACAGGCCTCTCCACTCCTTCGATTTTAGAGACAGCTTTTTCAACGGCTCTTACACATGCCGCGCAGGTCATGCCTTCTACAATATATTCTTCTTTTACATGATTATTCTCAAAACTCATCTCATTTTTCCTCAGACAGCGGCTTTTTCAGTTGCTCGTACTGCTCAATTGAGATCTCTCCATTAGCCAGTCTTTCTCTGAGAACTCTCATTTCTTTGTCATATGAGGAGGAGATAGTCATTCGACTCTTCAGGATATCAGGCTTCAGAAAGAATACTACCGCAAAGATTACTATTAGGAATCCAAAGAACATCATCGTATCACCCCTTCGATTGGACCCCCCCCTGGGGGGAGGGTTATTCTAATAATACTATAAATTCTGTCGGATTTCAATACATTACTTGAAGAATTTCACTGAGCAGTTTTAGTGCAAGGATCACTGGTAGAACCAATAATGAAGAGAGTGCTTGCATTCGGTTCTACTCTGAGGTACTAGAAAATCACAGGTCTTGTTGCCGACCCTTTCTCATGTTGTCATTATTTGACTGAGTCAACGGAGTCCATTTTCGAGAGTTTCGACCAGTTTCCTGCAGAAGTCAGGGATGTCTTTCACCACTCTTCCCCAAACTAGATTGCCATCAACTAATGCCGGCTCGTCTACCCAAACCGAACCAGCATTTATTAGGTCATCTTTTATTCCTTCACTTCCTACTGCTTTCGAACCCCTCACAATTCCTGCCGATATTCCAACGAGACCGGCATGGCAGATCATCCCGATAACCTTTCCTCTTTCGTTGGCATCTCTAACCAGACTCTTCACCTCTTCGAATCGTCTAAGCCTGTCGGGAGCCCACCCGCCGGGAATCACAATCCCATCCATTTTCGAGACGTCTATCGATTTGAAGTCTGAATCCGAAAACGCTTCAAGCCCGCTCTTACCAAGAAAAAGAATGCCCTTTTCCCTGCCAGCAATGACCACCTCTGCTCCTTCTTCGCGAAGCCGCATCACCGGTACCCAGAATTCGAGATCTTCAAAGCCGTCTTCAACAAGAACCGCTATCTTCTTACCTTCTAATCTCATATTTATCCACCCCTTTCTAAAGAGTTATCAAAAACCACTCCAGAGTAGCATCGATGATCTCCAGCACTTTATCCTGTCTTTCGAAAAGGTCGAAAATGTGACCGGAGTCCTGTTGAAGCAGTCTGTCTACACCTTTGTGGTACATTGTGAAGAGATTTGAGACTTCCGGTTGGGGAAAGACCAGATCGTCCTTCGATCCAGAGACAACCAGAAGTGGCCCATCGTAGGAAACGATCTCGGCAACGGGATCTATAAGAAACAGCTCATCAAAGAATTCCTTTCTGAGAACAGTTGTTCCTCCCCAGGAAATCTCTGCGGTGATTTCTTCGAGTGGATCTGCTTCAATAGCTCTATCAACGGAATCCTTACCGAGAAGTGCCGAATACGTGTGAACGGGTATTGCGACTGCCGACCAGAGGGCAACACTCTTGACTCTGGAGTCGCAAGCTGCGAGACAGGCTGCGACGAGACCACCCTGACTGAGACCGACTACGCCGACTCTTCGGCTGTCTAAATCTTCCGCCGATGAAAGAAAGTCAATCGAAGATATCGCATCGGATATCTGTTTCGTGAAAGTAGTGTCCTTCCATTCGCCATCACTTGTTCCGGAGCCCCTGAAGTCAAACCTCAACGATGCCAGGCCCTTTTCGGCGAAAAGCCTTGCGGTCATCCTGTAGAGGGATTCTTCAGAACCGTACACAGTGAGATCATCCATATGTCCCAGGAATCCATGAAGTAGCACAACAACTGGCACGGGTCCTTCTGAAGATTCTGGACGTGTCAGAATACCGTTTATTCTCTCTCCCTCGACAAAGAAGTGGACTTTACTTTCCGTGACGATATGATTTGAGTCTATGGAAGTAGCGAAACAGCTTATCGACAGTGAAATCATCAACATGATTAGCAACGCACTTAGTAGCGACTGTTTCTTCACATGTTCACCCCCGTGTTAAGGACAATGATTACTCTAATATTCTACCGTTTCGATTAGGTCAACGCTTTAGACCAGGGCTGAAGAATGAACTTCTCAACTTCCTCGACTGGAAATCTTTGCGCATGGCTCGCTGTATTCACCAGTTGCTTCATGCTAAAATAAACAAATAGAAGGTGAGATAGTGGCCAGAACTGAAATCGATGCCCAGATTCTCCTGGGTGACCTCGAAAGCATTCTTCAATATCGCCTCAAGAGGAGAGACAAAGAGCGGATCTTCGACGCCTATGAGTTCGCGCGCTTCCATCATCAGGAACAGATGAGAGACTCTGGAGAGCCCTTCATAAGTCACCCCATTGAAGTCGCCAAAATACTGGCCCAGTTTTCCGCGGACAACGACACAATCATTGCCGGAATTCTTCATGACATAGTCGAAGACTGCAATGTTCCACTATCGGAGATCGCAGAAAAATATGGAGATACGGTAGCCCTCATAGTTGACGGTGTGACAAAGATAAGCAACTTGAAGCTAAATGAGAAGCTTGAGTCCAAGATAGTCAAGTCGAGAATGAAAGTCGAGACATTACGAAAGATGCTTCTGGCACTTTCAGATGACCCTAGGATAATCATAGTGAAACTGGCGGACCGGCTTCACAACATGCGAACGCTGGACTTTCTAAAAGATCCTGAAAAGAAGCGTGACAAGGCAAGAGAGACACTTCAAATCTATGCACCGATTGCCCACAGGATAGGTATGCACAAAATACAGGCCGAACTCGAGGATCTCTCTTTCAAGTATGAGTATCCCGAAGAGTTCAAGGAACTAAAATTCAAGGTCAACAGAAAGCTTAAGGAACGTCAGGACATAATGGACGAATACAAAGAAATTGTGCTTCGAGAGTTGAGAAAGAACAGGATCTCCGCCTTGATCGAAGGAAGAGTAAAGCATCTGTACAGCATATGGCAGAAGATGATTAAGAAGAATAGGTCTTTCGATGAAGTATTCGACCTAATTGCTCTCCGTATCGTAACCGGAGATGAAGTCAACTGCTACAAGATACTGGGAGCGGTTCACTCTCTTTGGCCACCAATGCCTGGTAGATTCAAAGACTACATAGCCGCTCCCAAATCGAACGGATACAAGTCACTCCACACAACTTTAATCACCCACAGAGGGGAGCCTTTGGAGATCCAAATAAGAAGCGAGAGAATGCACAAGGAAGCTGAATACGGTGTTGCCTCTCACTGGGTTTATAAAGAAGGCATAGATGTAAAGGATAGAACATGGTTTACGCAGCTCGTTGACTGGCAGAAAGATTTCATAGAAAGCTTCAAAGATATGGAATCTATTTCTCGCGAGCTAGAGGTCGAAGAGGTTTTTGTCTTCACTCCAAAGGGTGAGGTGGTTCATCTTCCGAAAGGGGCCACACCGATTGACTTCGCTTATGCCATCCACACTGAGGTTGGCCATCACTACGCCGGTGCCAAGGTGAACGATCGTCTCGTTCCGGTCAACTATGAACTGCAACTTGGTGATAGGGTTGAGGTAATTGTTAACAAGGCAAGCGAAGGTCCGAGTCTCGACTGGCTGAAATATGTGAGAGCAAACTCGACCAAGGCTAAGATAAAGAGATTTTTCAAGAATGAATACTCGGCGAAACTCGTAGAGAGGGGCAAAGAGATATTCAGAAAGATAAGCAAACGTCTTGCCGTTTCGATGGATGACCTCATTGAGGGAGAACAAATAAAGGCCCTGATGAACAGGTTGGGTGCGCACAATGAAAACGATCTTTTCAGCAAGCTTGGTGATGGATCGGTAACTATGGGAGAGGTTCTAAGCCTTCTTGCGCCGAAGGAAGAAGAGATTGAGACTCTTCCCGAAGAGACGGAACTGATAAAACAGAAACAGGCAAAGGGTAATGAGGTTGTTGTAGGGGGTGAAACGGGAATTGCCGTTTATTTTGCTAAGTGCTGCACTCCGCTTCCCGGGGACGATATCGTTGCTGTAATGAGCAGCAGGGGGATCTCGATTCACACTCGCAATTGTAGAAACCTGAAAGGCATAAGCAAAGACAAGCTTGTGGAGGCACACTGGAACCTTGACACTGGCGGCAAA
Source organism: Mesotoga sp. HF07.pep.5.2.highcov (assembly GCF_003666285.1). Classification (NCBI taxonomy): domain Bacteria; kingdom Thermotogati; phylum Thermotogota; class Thermotogae; order Kosmotogales; family Kosmotogaceae; genus Mesotoga; species Mesotoga sp. HF07.pep.5.2.highcov. The sequence continues at coordinate 5,070 of NZ_JFHJ01000462.1, forward strand.
TTCAGTTCCTGGATCGTTGTGGAGTTTGATAGTGCTGATAGAACCATTGTAAACAAGTCTCTTGAGAGACTTGAAAACAAGAACGCAAAAGTAATGAAGTACTCCGTTGAAGCAGGCAGGTGGGGATATGATACACTGATTGCGAATATCCTTGTCAAGGATGTAGCCCATCTTACTTCAGTTATGGAGAACCTCAGGGGTATGAAGGGCGTTCAAAATGTTAAGAGATACGGAGGAGTTTCGTGAGAGCTGTAGTTCAAAGAGTAAGTAGTGCGAGTGTAGTTGTGGACGGAAAGGTCACGGGCAAGATAGATAAGGGGCTTCTTGTTCTTGTTGGAATTGGCAGGGAAGATGATGAGAGAGATGTGGAGTGGCTGGTAGACAAGACGGTTAATCTCCGTATCTTTGAAGATGAAAATGACAAAATGAATCTTTCCCTTATAGATGTTTCGGGATCGCTTCTTGCCATATCGCAGTTCACAGTAATGGGTGATGCGAGAAAGGGCAGGCGACCTTCGTTTACCGATGCTGCCGAACCTGAAGTGGCCAGGGGGCTGTTCAACGATTTTCTCCAGATGGCGTCTAAGACTGTGAGAGTCGAGACAGGAATATTCCAGGCTCACATGGACGTAGAACTTGTTAACAGTGGGCCCGTTACAATTTTATTGGATTCAAAGAGAGTATTTTAGGAGGTGTTCTTGTGAAAAGATCCTTGAGATTCATTCTTATTGTGATAATGGTATCGGCTGTCGGAGCGATAGTTGTTTCTGAAGGCGGTGCTGGTCCATCGGAGCCTGCAAAGATTGCATTTGCCAATATGCAGAAGGTGCTAGAAGCGACAAAAGACTGGGTAACTTTGAACATCGATTATCAGAAAGACACGAAGTTTTATCAGGGCCAGTTAGATACTCTTAGCCAAGAATATCAAGATCTGGCAAATTCTGGAGCGAGTCAAGACGCCCTTCTACAGAAACAGCAAGAGATCCTTACGAAGAAGAGCCAGTACGAACAAACACTTGAAACGACTTACAATGCAAAGCTTCAGGTAATAATGGAACAGGTCAACAAGAGAATAAAGGATTATGCTACGTTTGTCGGAATAGATATGGTGCTCTCCAGTGAGGTTGTCGTTTATGGTTCTTCCGCGTACGATGTTACCGACGCGATCATTGAATATATGAAAGGTTTTCAGAATTGAGTGATCCTTCTTATCTGAAATGCGAACATCTTGACAAACGCTACGGAAAAAGAAGAGTATTAAAGGATGTCTCGCTGGAGGCATCCTCTCTTGAGGTTGTGGGACTCCTTGGACCAAATGGTGCAGGAAAGACCACCGCCTTCAAGTCTATCCTGGGAATTGTGATTCCTAATTCGGGAAGCATTTTCCTTGATGGTGAGAACATTACACACCTTCCTATTCACGAAAGAGCCAAGAGAGGGATTGCCTATTTGCCTCAGGAAACGTCGATCTTCAGAGGCCTCAAAGTAATCGAAAACCTTACAATGGTGATGAAGCTAACGGGTCAGGAAGACAAATGCCTGGAAAAGGCAAGTGAAATTCTTGACGAATTTGGTATTCTTTCTCTGAAAGATCAAACTGCCTCTCTCATATCTGGGGGAGAAAAGAGAAGGCTTGAATTTGCCAGGACTATGACTCTTTCACCCTCGTTCATTCTTCTGGACGAGCCCTTTGTCGGCATCGATCCAATGACAGTGAAGGATATTCAGAAGATGATCAGAAAGCTAAAGAGCAGGGGGATCGGTGTCATCGTAACGGATCATGATGTTTCATCCATAGCTAAAGTGGTCGACAGGTTATACGTACTGTACAAGGGAGAGGTCATTTCTTCGGGCGATCCTGCGGCGGTTCTTGGAGATAGTCTGGTGGTAGAAAAGTATCTTGGAAGTGATGAATGATGCTTCACGTAACGGTAATAGGATACTCCGGTTCAATAAGCGCGAGCCCCGTGAAGGAGCTTCACGGAATTTGCGAAGAAGTAGGGAGGACTCTTGCCAGGCACGGACACGTTGTTATGACGGGTGGAAGAGACGGGGTAATGGAACTTGTTTCTAGAGCTGTTTCGAAAGAAGGGGGACGTGTTATTGGTGTGCTCCCCGCCGGAGATGAGGGCAACACCCACAATGAAATCAGGATTCGCACTGGGATGGATTTTGCTTTGAGATCGTTGATACTTACTAAATCTGCAGATGTGGTGATTTCAATCGGAGGTCAAGCAGGAACTCTGCTTGAGATAATCTCCTCATATTCTTACGGACACCCCGTCATTCTCATGGGTGGTACCGGTGGCTGGACAGATAGGATAGGGTCGGTGCTCATAGATGGAAAGTATTTAGACGAGAGGAGAACTGCAGAAGTCATGAGAGCAAATAGTATCGAAGATCTTGAGAGGTTACTTGAGGAGGCAGAGAATGGTAAGGTGTAGATTTGCGCCAAGTCCGACAGGCAATCTTCACGTTGGCGGTGTAAGGACAGCGCTGTTCAACTGGCTTTTTGCGAAAAATCAAAATGGAAGTTTCGTGCTGAGAATAGAAGATACAGATACCGAGCGTTCCGAGAAGAGATTCGAGGACCAGATTCTCTCTTCCATGAAATGGTGCGGTCTTAATTGGTCGGAAGGTCCCGACATCGGTGGGGAGTACGGTCCTTATAGACAGAGCGAGCGAGTAGCTCTCGGGTTTTATGATAAGTATGCTCAAGAGCTCGTCGAGAGAGGACACGCATATTATGCGGTCTACAAAAAGTCGAATCAGGAAGACGTGCTGAGAATCTCAATGGAGATGCCTGATATATCAGGTGACGAAGTCTACACAATTAAGTTCAGGATTCCAGAGGGCAAAACGGAATTTTCTGATCTCTCAAAAGGGAAGATGAGTTTTGAGAACGAGAACTTCTCGGATTTCATAATTATAAAGTCCAATGGCTTCCCCACCTACAATTTTGCTGTGGTAGTCGATGATCATATGATGGATATTACTCATGTCTTCAGAGGCGAGGATCACCTTACGAACACTCCAAGGCAAATAATGATCTATAGAGCTCTCGACTGGGAACCGCCTACATTCATGCATATACCACTGATTCTTGGGAGTGACAGGGCTCCGCTTTCAAAAAGGCACGGCCACACAAGCGTGGACCATTTCAGAGAAGAAGGTTATCTTAGCGTGGGGCTTATGAATTATCTGGCGCTTCTCGGATGGACGGTCGATGAGGAAATTTTCGATTATCACGAAAAGGTCAAGGATTTCATTCCTTCCGATATCTCTAACAAAGGCGTTGTCTTCGATTATGAGAAGCTCGAATGGATAAACGGAAAGCATTTGAGATTGCTGGATCCCGAGGAGCTCATGATCCAGTTTGGATTGTGGTTGAAGTTCACCGGAAGATTTGACTACTACGCGATCATTGAGTCCGACCAGTTCTACTCGAGAGAGGTACTCACGATGTGCAGGGAGAAGATAAACACGCTTGAACAGCTATTTGATTTCTCTGCTCCCTTTTTCAGTGATGAGCTCGATTATCAAGAGGAGTATGTTTCCAAGTATCTTCAGAACAACTGGAGCAAGGATTTAATCTCGGCAGCAATAAGGAAATTTGAGGATTCTCTTGACTGGTCTGTTGAAGGAGTAGAAAAAACCGTAAGAGAGCTTGCCGATGAAAAGATAGCTTCGAAGAAGAATACTTTTCAGACCTTGAGAGGGGGGGTAACGGGAAGGCTTGTGACTCCGGGACTTTTCGAGACGATCTCCGTTCTCGGCAGGGATAGGGTCCTCGAGAGACTGGAAAACCTTCTCGAGATGATTGAGTATGAGGAAGGGAATCTCTCTGATTGAGATGGTTGTGTCGCTTGCGGTTTCTGCGATACTTCTGATATCGGTTTTCAAAATAGTGAACATGTCGATTGCGATGTCATTCAACATTGTGAGAGAGACAAAGAGTTACATGTCGCTTTCCAGAACCTTCGATGTTATTGAAAGAGATCTCAACCGATCAATCGGAAACTTTTCGTGGGGGACCTCCTTCATTAGCTTCGACGCTATTGTTGACGGTCGATACAAGAGAATCAGATATTACGTTTCCGGCGACAGAATTATTAGAAGATCTGGCAACTCTTACAACACGGTGACCGAATTTGTAAAGTCTGCCGGTTTTTATGGAGAAGAAGGAAGCGTAAGATTCTTTGTTGATGAAGGAGAAATCCTGATTGGAATTGAAGGTGGATAAAATGAATCCAAAAGATATCAGAAAGATGCTTCAGGCTATTGAGGAGGAGATTTTCTCAAGAGCCGAAATGAATGTGAAGGATATGCTGGAATCTCCATCGGCATACGTAAGGGCAAGGGCAATAAAATCAGCAGTGGAACGCGATATGAAAATCGAGAATATCGAGTCTTTTCTTGATGATCCTTCGCCGGATGTCAGAAAAAACGCGGTTTCTTCGATGGCGAAATTCGGTGAAGATCGAGATTCTATACTGAAGGCTCTTGATGACCCGTCAGACCTCGTTAGAAGCGCAACGGCGAAGGAACTCGTCGAGTTCGGTTATGAGGACGAGGAGTTGGCGAGGAAAATTGCTGCAGATCCTTCAAAAAAGGTTAGGAAGACCTTTGTTATCTCCCTTGCGGAAGCCGGAGAGAGCGAACTCTTACAGGAGTTCAACGGAGATCCAAGCACCGACGTTCGAAGGATATTGTCTGCCTACAATGGCGAACTGCAGCTAGATGAAGAGGTGCTCTCTTCGCTTTCGGGAAAATTCCAGAAACTTGCTATTCATTCAAGGCTCGGTAAACTGGATTCGACTTCTTCAGAAAAGCTTTTGGGTCTTATAAAGGATTTTCGCATTTCAAAGACAAAGCAGATTCTAGTTGAATCTCTAGAACCATTCCCGGAGGAGGTCTCGGTTCCGGCGCTGAGAAAGCTAGTCGAGTCCGAGGATTCAAACGTAGCAATAACAGCACTGAAGACTTACAGAAAAATCAAGGGATACGATGTTTCGTTGTTGCAGGCCGCAGAGAGGTTCATGGATTCAGATGATGAAGAGATGAGATTCGTCGGGGCGCAGTACGTCAAAGGTCTACTTGAACCATCCGCGGTTGATATTCTTCGAGAAGGACTTAATGATCC
>NZ_JFHJ01000270.1:0-2688 GCF_003666285.1 Mesotoga sp. HF07.pep.5.2.highcov
GAGCTGTATTTACCCTTTTTCGACAATAAGGCCCCCAGAAGCGGCAGAGCTCCCGCATGGCAGATTCTGACAGTTTATTCATATGAACCAGACTTTGGCATGGATGAAGGCTTAAGTCTTTCACCTTTACAGAAATTCATGGGAGGAAGTGGAACGTGGCGTCATGAGGAGTTTCATATTATTCTCCGATTCGGCGAAGTGACAGACAGATTTCTACACTTCGACCGTATGAGCATGCTGGCCAATGAAAAGGGAGATAGGTATTGGGCTCTAAGATTTGCAGCCAGGGCTCTCCACTATCTTGAGGACTGCGGAACACCGTATCACGCCTCTCCGGGCACTCCCATCGAAATATTCAAGATACCCTTTCTGTACAGGAAGCAGTTCAAGAAAATCGGCTTTTATCACAAATTTCACGACAGATACCTGGGCTACCGATTGTGGAGAGGTTACGAACCTTTTTTGGAGGAGATAGAGGGGACTGAGGCCGGCGTCTTCGATAGGCTCGAAAAAATGGCGAAGACAATTAGAAGGAGAGCCTTCGATCTTCTGCCCGAGGTAGAACTGTCTGTGAAAAGACTTATCGGCGGCAATTCATTCGAGAATCCATCACCAGAGTTGTCAAAGGAGTATTATGACAAACTCGTCAGTTCCCAGGATACCCGTCGACTGGATGAAGTAAGCTGCAAGGTACTTCGTAATCTCTCTTCGGGAGTGAAGTTTTACCTGAATCACCTGGAAAGAAGGCTTAACTGAAAGTCGCTTGGAACTTCCTTATCACTGGAAAAGCGGCCTGGATTACTCGGTGAATTGAAACCCCTCTTCGAAAAGTTCAAGGCAGGCCTCGACGACTCTGCGATCGTAGAACCTTCCGGAGTTCTGCCGTATTTCATCCAGTGCCGCCTCTATTCCAAGAGATGCTCTATAAGGTCTGTGAGAAGACATTGCCTCAACTACATCGGCAACGGCAATAATACGGGCCTCTATTCTGATTTCATCGCCCGTTAATCCTCTTGGATATCCGGATCCATCAAGTCTCTCATGGTGTTGAGCAACGATGTCAGCTATCGGCCATGGGAAGTAAACCTCTTTCAGTATGTCGTACCCCTTCTTTGAATGCTCTCTGACTAAATCGTATTCGAGATTGTTCAGTCTTACCGGCTTCGTCAGTATTTCGGTGGGCACTGCACTCTTCCCTATGTCATGAAGCAAAGCAGCTACTCTTATCGATTCAACGATATCTTCATGCATCTCATCTTCAGAAAACAGCTTTCTCGCTATTGCTGTCGAAAGCTCGCTTACACGTTTCTGATGGCCGGAAGTGTAGGGATCCCTCGCTTCGACAAGCGAAGACAAAGTATTTATAAGTGACTCAAGACTCTTTTTCACCGATTCCTCGGCGATCTTTCTCTCGGAGATATCCAAAACAATGGCAACAAAGACACGTTCGTATTCATTGTCGTGAAGCTGTAGTCTTACTTCGATGGGATACCCGGTTCCATTCTTTCTTATATGAACGGTTTCGAAGACCTCGTAACTTCCAGGCTCTTTTTTGAGTCTGGAGATAATGTCTTCGAAGACCCTTCTGTCCATCTCCAACTTCAGATCCAGTGGAGTCATCTTTCGCAACTCTTCAAGAGAGTACCCTGAATTCTCTAGAGCACCCTTGTTCGCTTGAAGAAATCTCAGAGTCTCTGAATCGAATATATATAGCTCATTCACTGAAAGATCTATGACTCTTCCCAATCTGGTGAGGGCCATCTCTGCGAGCTTCCATTCGGTAATATCCATGGCGATTGCACCGACCATCGGTTTATCTCCTTCTGAAACAATTGGAAACTTCTGAACATAGAGGATCCTTTCCTTGCCGTCGGTACCGAGTACCCTCTCTTCCCTCACGATGTTCTCCCCGTTTTGAGTCCTTCTATCATCTTGAAGAATCAGCTTGTCGAGTTCTCCGGGATAGTTGGCTTCGGGATTCTTTCCTTTCCAGTCTTCTTTGAAACCAAAGACTCTGGCTGCGAAGTCATTGAAGTATGAAGTCTTCAGGTCACTGTCAGAAATGAACACGGCTCCGGGCAGTTTATCCATGAAAAGAGAAAACCTCTTCTGAAGAACTCTCTCGTTCTTCTCAATTCTTATCTTATGAATCGCAAAAGAAATATCATCCACGATTTCGGAAAAGAGATCTCTTTCATCCTTCGAAAAAGAGAAGCTCTGTTTCATAACTACGGCCATAGCACCCAGGATATTGCCACCGATTCTGAGCCCTTTCGCGAAGACTGCAAGATCATCTGAATCGCTGATTATTACGCATTGTTTGTTGTACTCTCTTCCAGTTAAGGAGATCACTCCTTCTTCTTCCATTGCCCTTCTCAAAAGAGGAGGAATTTCTCCCGACTCGAAAATCGAGTCGACTTCGAGCAGCTGCGTTCTGCTGAAGCCAGAAGCGGCCCAGTTCTTCACATTTTCATTCTCAACGAGAACAAGAAGACATCTTTCGAAACCGCGGGAACCCGTCATAAGCTCCGTCGCCCTTTTGATCAACTCTTCAACATCGGTTGCCGATACTATCAGCTGGTTTACTCTTCTAATAGATGATAGAACACCGCTCTGATGCTCTAGCTGAGCCTCTAGTCTCAGTGACAGTATTCCATAGGAGATATCTTCGCCGAGCTCTTCGAGAAG
>NZ_JFHJ01000009.1:0-1043 GCF_003666285.1 Mesotoga sp. HF07.pep.5.2.highcov
AAGTGAGATAGGAGATATCTCAGATTCTTCCTTCGCTTTTAATGTGGATTCAGAGATTCCTGAAATTCTCGATCATGTAAGTGAAGACTGGGCTTTTCTCCCTAAGGAAATTCCAGACAAAGCGAGATTCCTAATTCAGCCAACTAGGATTCACGATGGGGATAACTGGGCAGTTCTTTCCAAAAATTCGAAATCTGAAAGCTGCGTGGACATCAATTACATCTCAATAGTGGAAGAACGGAAAGCCAGGTCCTTCGTGCATGGGCTGAAGTGCTATGCACAGTCGAAAGGGTTTGAACGGGTCCATACAATGGTGAGGGAGGACCTCGATTTGGAGCCTTTCTTGTACAATGGATTCAAACCTTTCGAAAGAGTAAAGGATGTCTTCCTTTATTTTGCGGACAGCTCGGTTCTTGAGATCTGACTTCCAGCAGAAATGGCTTGAATGAATCCGTTGGTCGGTATTACTCTTGATTCTAATATATCTACGTCGGTCGCTCCTACACATCGATGTCTCTATATTAAGCATTACGCAAACAAGAGATGATTAACGACAGTTCTATGCAAATGAACTCTTGGCTATGATCCGAATTTCTTGTCTAAATCGTGAAGTTCAAAGGTTATGAATCACTAATTTGGAAGGACATTACATGGATGTGAGGCAGGCACAATTGAGAATTCATAGTCTCTCGTATAATTTCCCTTTAACCTTCATCGATACGATTGTGCACCTCAGAAAGAGGAACTGCATTCTTTGTAAAGGCGGACAGGAAAGTTGAGAGTGACAAGCGAATTCGGTTCATTGCCCTGCCCGTGTGTCTTCTGAGTTAGTGCAAAGTGAAAAAACATGAAAGACACCTCCCTATACTTGGGGACTTTGTCCGAAGCAAGAGACTGCGTTTTTGTGAGCTCGAGAGACTACTAAGAAACTAAGTACCTCCCTATTTCCTTTTCTCTTACATTCTAAGTCACTCTTGGCCGGGTCTAGAGCCGATTGGGTTTCCTTCGTTGAGTCATAGTCTCAAGAAATCAGAGCGGATTTG
>NZ_JFHJ01000386.1:0-1187 GCF_003666285.1 Mesotoga sp. HF07.pep.5.2.highcov
CGAAGCGCGGCAGGCGATTTATCATCCAGGTACTACAATGGGAAGTATCACAAATGGTTGGTCTTTACCGGGAAGGATATTCGGGAACAGAGAGAGGATGCAGGGTCTCTATCTGATTAGAGCTTCGGCGGCTCATATGGGATTGTATGGAAACGATCTCGAAGAGGCTTACTATCCTAGCTGTTTCTTTGACGGTGACGGAGAGCCACTAGATGCTTCCAAGCACAATTACGTGATCTCCTTCAGCAAGGAGGAGTTGCCTCCAGTCGATCCCAAGGGCTTCTGGTCAATAACGATGTACGACGAAAATCAATTCATGGTCGATAACCCACTGAACAGATACTCTATAGGCGACAGGTCCGACCTCAAATATGCTGAAGACGGTTCATTGATTCTTTACCTGCAGCATGACTCACCAGGCGCAGACAAAGAATCTAACTGGCTTCCAGCACCCGACGGGAAATTTACCATGACGTTGCGAATCTATATACCGGCACCGGAAGGACTGGATCCTCTCTACTGTCCACCCGTTGTAAGAAAGACGCCTGCTGAATAGCATATATGTAGAAGACCAAGAGCAACTATCTTGTTTCATAGGCATATGGACTGCCAAAAGCTCAGTCATAGTGTCAATTGACAAAACTGTTAAGTCTTTTGATCTGCTTCTTAAAGTCATCACGGAGTTGGAAGCAGAGAGTACTTCTATTGAACAACATATCATCCCTGATTCCCGCCAGAACCAGCTATTAAAATACTCTGGTGAGCAAAGCAGGATTAAAAAAAGTGAGTTCAACGAGTGATTCAAAGGACCCTGAAAGAAACCACGCAATTAGGCTATAGAATCTAGGCGACTTTGAATCAGCAGCAGATTAAGAAATCTGCGCAATTATTCTAGGTGACAAATGCCGTTATCTCAGGAATATCCACCAGTTTTTCATTTCGTAGATGCCGTCTGTAGAAAGAGCACCTACCGTATAGTTGCTTAGATCGGGCTGGCGAATAACCGTCGAATATGACACATACTGTTCGTAATGAACATTTTTTAGAAGAACAACTTCTCCATAATAAAGGCTATCTCCGCCGAAAAGTATTCCAAGAATGTTGACTCCGGACGGTTCCACATTGAGGTCCCAATAGGAAGTGTTTATATTGAGGTATCATATTTACCCCGCAAGGATATTGGAGAT
>NZ_JFHJ01000424.1:0-1074 GCF_003666285.1 Mesotoga sp. HF07.pep.5.2.highcov
GCAGCCATCCCGATACAGATTGTCGAAATATCAGGTTTAATATACTGCATCGTATCATAAATTGCCAGCCCAGAAGTAATAGAACCACCGGGGCTGTTTATGTAGAGATTGATATCCTTCTCAGGGTCCTGGGATTCCAGGAAGAGCAGCTGAGCAACTACAATATTGGATACTTCATCATCAATCGGCCAGCCAAGAAAGACTATTCTTTCAGAAAGCAGTTTTGTGTAGATATCAAAAATCCTCTCTCCCCTGCCCCTGTCTTCAACTACGTAAGGGACGAAAGGCGCCATGTTTATGCCCATAATGCCTCCTAATTTCTGAAGAGTTTTTCTATAATTCTCTTTGGTGGAAGAAAGGAGAAGATGACATGACCACTGTTTGTTATCAGTATGGCCTTTGTTCTCTTACCAAAGGTTAGGTTAACTATCTTTCCAGTTTCCATACCTAGCTGTTTGAGCCTTCGAACGGCCGAGCTTTCTACAGGGAGCACAGCAAGAATCCTATCCTTTACCACAAAAGACTCGAAACCGACGTTCACAACACGATCCACTTCTACTTTCCCCCTTCCAATATCAATGTTATTATAACATAATGGAGATACGGCGGAGGTGTCCCAATGCTAGCTAACGATCAGGAAAGCCTCGTTGATACGGGGCGGATTTATGTTAAAGCGGGAGATGGCGGTAACGGATCTGTCTCCTTTAGGAGAGAGAAATACATTCCCTATGGTGGTCCCGACGGTGGAGACGGAGGAAGAGGTGGCCATGTCTTCTTGAGAGCAAGCAATTCAATAAACACACTTTACGGCTTCAAGCACAAGAAGAGATTCCTCGCACAGAGTGGTGAGAGTGGTCAGGGTTCAAATATGGCCGGGAAGAAGGGGAAAGATCTGGTTATTAGAGTACCGGTAGGGACTATTGCGTATAATGCTGATTCTGGAGAGATCATAGCAGATCTTTGCAACCCTGGGCAGACGATCGTGATAGCTAGAGGAGGAAAAGGCGGTAGGGGAAATGCAAGATTTGTCTCTTCGACAAATCAGGCCCCTAAAGCTGCTGAAAATGGCGAGCC
>NZ_JFHJ01000317.1:0-2919 GCF_003666285.1 Mesotoga sp. HF07.pep.5.2.highcov
TCTCTCTTCTCTCTCTATCTCCCTTGTATCCCGTTCTCTCTCTTTCCTGGAAGAAGAAGTCCTTAAAGGTATGCATTCCTCTGGCCTCTTACTTCTTTTTCTAGGATTGTTGATGGTCTCTATATCGCGGATGATTAATCCACATAATTCGTATAATTTATGGATTTATGATCCATAAACAGTATTCAAGGTGGTACTGTTTACTTCGTGATGAAGATGAATTTTTCCAGAACCATTGTCAGGATGACGTTTAGCGGTGTCATCCCGTAGTGATCCTGTACGGGATCTCGACATAGAGATCGACATACGTTTAAGAGCCACTGATCGCTGGGAAAACCAGCCTTCGTTACTCGTCCAAAATCAAGGACCCGTCCTTGGATAAAATCAAAACCGGATCCCGAAACGAGTTCGGGATGACAAGGTGAGGGACTTCCAAAAAGTCATGACGGGAACGACAGCGTTTGCTAATTCTGAAAGCACAATAATTCGTCATCTAAACTTGATTCACCAACCCGTTCTAAGAACCGCTCTGCGCTAAAGAACGAAGACCCCCTATTCACTGTAAGCGAAAATAGGGACTGACGATTCTCCTCACGTCTCTCTTTTCGCGGAGAAGGGGATGGCACTTATCATTGCCCTTGCTAAAAACGCAGGTTTGTCTTCTTGCAACTTGCATCGCGGAAGTGGCAACGATGCCCTCTTCGGGCGAACAGCCGTTCGCCCCTACAAGAAGAATATGATTCTGAATATGATCACAGATCAGGAAGATCGGTAGGCGGCTTTTCGCTTTGTTCCTAGCGCGAAAGCGCCAGCATCACTTCCCCGGATGCTCCTCCGGGCATCACTTCCTGGGATGCTCTTCCCGGCATCAGTTACTCGCGCCAGCGAGCCTCACTTCTGCAAAGAGTAACTGGCCTGCGTCAGCAGACTGGCTCATTTTGCCTCCTGGCGCGTGAGCGCCAGCATCACTTCCCGACGCAGTCGGCCTCACTTCCCCGGATGATCCTCCGGGCATCACTTCCTCGCACCAGCGAGCCTCACTTCTGCTCTTACGATACCCGAGACCCGCTGCTGATTTTCTTCTTCTCTCTCTTTTCTCTCCCTTTCTCTCTCTTCCTCTCTTCTTTTCTCTCTTTCGTGAAAAATGAAGCCCGTAAAGGCGTGCATTCCTCTGGCGTCTTACTTGATTTTTATTTAGCAGGGTTATTAAGTCATGGATTTTTAACAAAAAAGTGGACCCGGTTATCTCGGGTCCACTACAGAAGATCGACTAGAATTCAGAAAACAAGGGCAGTGTTGATCACGAGTTCTTCACGATGGTGTACAGCGCTGTGTAAAGTCCGCTCATAAGCTGAATCTGTACCAGTTTCTTTATCGGTATAACGACATAGTCGAGTTCACCTTCCAGAGCATCGCTCATTTCTTTCATCTGTTTGTACACTTTTTCCGCGGCCTCTTTGAATTCAGGCTCGCCAGTCTTCTCGAAGTTGAGGAGCAGGATCCTTCTCAGCATACCCCACATAAGCATCTTGTAAGTCTTGGAGACAGGCCCGTTGTCGAAGGCTTCCGCTACCGTCGCCCTGGCGTCCAGTTCCTTGGCCGTCTTTGCCCAGTTTTCCTGTACAGGCAAATGCTTGTCAGCCGACTCGATGAAGTGGTCGAGGGCCGTTTTAAGCGGTGATTCTATAACTATTCTCTCTCTCAGCGGGAAGTATATGTCTTTGATCTTCTGATAGTTAGATTTCATATTCTCCAGGTTTGCCAGAACGAGGTCGCGCCGCACGAACTCTGTCGGAGACAGGTCTTCTATCTTCGGATTATAGTAGTATGGGACTTCGCAGACCAGTTCGAAGACCTTCTCGTTGAATAGCCTTGCGTAATCGTAACTGCAAGTTCCGGACTTACCTATGATCTCGGCCGGGTCCTTATCGGAGTTGGCGGCGTAGAATTCGTAGGTGTCAATGGTCGTCGGCATCTTGTAGACGGCGTCGGCGAATTTGACTGCGTAGGGCATCTCCGGTTCCCCGAGGGCCGCAGGAATGTTCAGATCCGTGTAGGCCTTTTCGAATATCGGGTAGAGAATTGGGGCGTCTTCCGAGATGTAGTTATAAACCCCTCCGAAACCGGCATTATGCAGACTGTAAATGAAGATCGGTTTTTCTTCCTCAATGATCTTCATAAGCGCCTTCGTTTCAGGGATCGGGTCGTTGTTGTCGAGCGTCTTATATTTTATGGGGAAGGTCCACTCCACCTGCTGGTAACCAGCCGGCCTGTAAAAGTTCAGCGCGTAATTGAGGGGCGTGTACGGTCCCTTGAACCAGCCCTCGTTCAGCTTTGCACCGTCGTTGTCGGCGGCCTTGACTATGTACCAGCTGACATCCCCGAACTTATTCCTGAAAGCCTCGTTCTCGGCCAGCTGCCAGGAGAGATAATCCAGCATCATGCTGCCTATCGGTTCGTTGGGGTGTGGAAAGCCATACATAAGTATCGCCTTCGAGCCCTTCCCGATCTTCAAACAGTAGATGGGATCGCCGGCCATCGAGTTACCGATCTGATAGAAACTTGCGATATCTGGGTACTTCTCGGCCAGTTCCCTGCTCGATTCGTTCAGTTCATCAACCGTCTTGAAAAAAGTGTACTCCGGTACATTCTTGATTACTTCCTTAATAGTGTCCATAATGACCTCCATTCACACGAAATGACATGCGACCAGTCTATCCTTACCAACATACCTCAGTTCAGGCTCTCTTTCGGTACACTCCCTCCTCGCCATGGGGCATCTGGAGGCGAACCGGCAGCCCGGGGGCGGGTTGATCGGAGTCACAACCTCCCCGGTAATGGTATATCTCATCTTCTCTTCCTTGCTTATAGTGGGCGAGTAGGAAACGAGCGCCTTCGAGTAAGGGTGGAGCGGGTTTT
>NZ_JFHJ01000439.1:0-7177 GCF_003666285.1 Mesotoga sp. HF07.pep.5.2.highcov
TCTCCACTTACTTCTACCGTAAGTTCGAGAATATCTTCTGATTCCTGCGGAACTGTTATTATCACACGTGCATCGTCTGAGTGCTCGGTCTTGCTGTCATATTCGGTGAGTGTTGCCGTGTTATCGAGTATATAGAAATCCTGTTGTGGATCTTCTATCTTTTCGTTAGTAAGGAGAACCTCATAGACTATCGAGAAGGTCTGAATCCCATCCCCTGGTTGCTCCAATATCCAGTTTCCCGTTGTCGGTGGTACATATGCTGCACTAAACCCACCGGGTATTTCGCTTTCTATGTCCTTCAACTGGTCAGCAATCGTTGCGGTGGCGTCCGTGGACTCTGCAAGCCCGCTCAATGTGAAGGTCGCATCCAGAGTGAAAGGGAAGATATCGTCCGCTGTAACCGAAGCCCGAATCCTATACTCATCAACGCCTTCCTTTGGATCGAAGGCGAAATCATACTTATATGAGCTGGATTCTCCCGGGTTCAAAGTGGGAGTCGCCGAAGTATCGACATTTATCGCGGTGAAACCTTCCAGATCTGTATATACATCTCCAAGAAGATATTGAAGCATCACAGTTATTGAAATGTTTGAAGCCGGCAATTCGCCGGTACTGTTGAGATTAACTGCCCCGGAAAGAGCAAAATCTCCTTCTACCGGAGTTCTAGTCGCATTTATAGTATAGGTTAAAGTTGCCGATTCTCCGAGTTTCAACTCCACAGATTCGGGATCGACACTCTTCTCAATTTCCCAGTCATAGGTAAAACCTCTGACAAGCGGATCATCTATATCGCCTTCGAGCTTTGGTTTCTTATCTACCACCGGAGTATCGTCGTGATATATGAATGAATTTATACACACTCCGTACTCTGCTTTCACACGTCTACCGTTGAAATCGAAGTTTACCAGCCTTACGAACGTGCCGAAATAGACTGTCTGTCCATCGTTCAAATTTCCCAGCGGCAGCTCCATCGTGTAGGTCAAAACAGGAGGATTGTGAGTTTCACCCGGAAACTGCGATGGATCGATTTTCGATTTGCTATCTCTGGGGAATCCCTCGATTGTCAGGGATGTTGCGGCTCTGGTCTCGGTAAATAGCCAGCCGTCAATGCCTTCGAACTTCAAGAAGAGAGAATTGTCTTCCTCCCATGCATAGACATTACCGACATGGACTCTCTGAATTACTATCTTGTAAGAAGACTTAAGCCCGCTTACCGAACCCAGCTCAAATTGAACTTCATTCTCTGGAAACTCTTCAATCAACAGCTCTTCCTGTTCTTGCGGTCTGATACAACCTGCCAGAACCAAGAGTATAAGAATTGCCACTACAATAATAAAGCTTCTTTTCATAACTCCACCTCCACCTCAATGGGTGCAAATAACATTATCCAGTCGATTGATATGCAACTATATGCCATGTCACCCCAAAATCTCTCAAGAAGAAATAAAAGGTGCTGAAGTAATGATAAGAAGAAGAACAATGGAGTATCTGTATTTATCATACCATAAATCAAATACAAACGTATGCTTAGAAATCGCCTTCATATATGCAAACCAGTCGAACGCTATCGCTGTTAATAGAGCTAATGTCTGCTGTAACTCTTACTATGCCTTTTGCGGGCACCTCAGCACTCAGTTTAGTTGAAGCGCCTGGAACCAGATTCAGTTCGTCTTCGAAGGAAACCAATTTCACTCTCTCAAACTCAAGCCATGTTCCTTCTTCTTCGATCTCAAAGAGAAGCTCCACAGCAATAAGCGAAGCTTCAATATTACCCTCATTTATAAGAGACAGATCACAGTAAGCCAAACCATCCCGGAGCTCGACGTAAAGACCACCTGTCAGGACGGCATTCAGATCAAGCTGACCCGAATCTCTGAATATGGTGCCGAGATACACAGTCGGAACAGTCGAGACCTCAATGCCGTCAGCATTTTTCATCTCCAGATAGAGTGCGGTGAAGAAACTCGTTGAAAAATCACCTAGGAAATCTAGAGCAACTTCATAGGAAGTAGAATTGACACCATCCTCGAAGGACACATCTGTAGAAAAGAAAGCTATATCCAAACTGCCACTATCGTCAAGCTTGAATTCACCAATTGCTTCTTTAGTCTCGAAAGCGATTCTGCTGAACATCCATCCATCAAGACTCTCAAAGCAAAGTTTAAGTGAACCGTTTTCAATCCAGAAAGAGAAGGTTCCAACACTAGCTCCTGCGACCACAATTTCTGTTCTTCTGACACCAAAAGCGTCAAGTGGTAGAATCTCGGGCTCAAGAGAGAGAGCGTTCTCCGCAGGTTCGCCAGTCAATCGAGGTGTAAGCAGGCAACCACTCGCTGTGAATATCAGAATCGCTATAGTCAGAACCAATCCAATCTTTGACATTCTTCTCTCCTCACTTCCCAGTTCAATAACAAATAACCTTTGAATCTATTCTATACTAAACAAACCCAAAATCATACGAACGATATAGAGAAATAAGTAAAACATAGATGTCATAAAGATTACTTTTGTTTGACAGAGGTTGTGTTTTTCTGGATTCATGGATCGATGGCGCTTACTTCAGAATTGGGATGTAGATAGTAATGACAGTAGAGAATCGGCAATCTGTCTATGTTAAAATAACGGAGAATACCAACAAGGTGATGACTGCCAAAAGCAGTCATAAAAAGTTCGTTATACTTAATCGATTGATACATACGTTTGCTGTAATCAATACTGATTTATTGCACTGTCGTTTGCAATGACGGGCTTTTCGCAAGTAAGAACGCTCGATGGGTGAACTAGCAACGCGTTATCTAAAGATACAGAATTGCCCTTTTTTCTGTACCTTTCTTTGTTGGAATGCTTAAGAAATATAGAAGAACCGGCCCATAAATCAGGCCGGTTCTGTATGTTTATTCTTCTGAGTGTTTTAGTTCGTTTTTGAGATCTGCTCATCCACTGTATAGAAGCCTTCGGGCCAACTGAAGTCTCTGGGGCAAATTGCTTTCTCATCATCAAATACGTTTCCAGAGCCCAGAACAGTCCCATTGAAGACAGTACCGCCACAACCGCAATCTGTACAGCTTCTGAGATATAGATCGAAGCCATGGCGGGCATTTCTGTAGAAGATATTGCTGCTGAACTCAATAGTCGAGGTGCTTCTAAGCAGAACTCCGTTATCTATGTTTCCCGTAATTCTATTCTTCTCGACCGTTCCACGGGCAGTTCCAGTTATCGACAGCGCAACCGTATTCTTCTCAAAAACGGAGTTGGAGATCGAGAAACTAGTATCGTTGCTAATATAAAGACCGGTTCCATTTAGAAAGAAGATGGAGTTCTCGACTATCAAATGACCGCTACCGTAAACGTAAAGACCTGTGAGTCTTTCAGCCAGCTTTTCTTCAGTAGTTTCGCTTTCAAATGCCGAGAAGAGGCAATCATCTATCTTTAGCACATTACCTGCAGCGCCACTGTAAGAGATGCCAAATCTGCCGCCCTTTATAATTACACCGATTATCTCTCCGGAACTGCGCGAAAACTGTACTGCCGTTGCGGGAGTTTTGATTGTTATATCTCTTATAGTTATTCCGTCGACGCTCCTGACATAGATTCCAGCGGTATTCCCTTCTGGCGCGAGTAGAATCACCGAGTCTTTTGAAGCGCCTGCAATGATTATTGACTTGGAAACACTGACATTTTCTTCGTAAACTCCAGGCATTATGAGAACAGTATCTCCAGTCTTTGCAGCATCGACGGCTTTCTGTATACTTGTGAACTCATCGCCGGCTTTGTCGACTATCAATGTATTGCCATCAGCAGAAAACGATGGTGTCTTAACTTCAATAGAGAAGGTCGTAGAGGCTTCTGCTCCTTCCGGGTCTCTAGCTAAGACGGTTATGCTGTTTGTGCCCGGCTTGAGGCTGCTAGCTTTGACAAGGAGGTTCCCATCCTCTATTGACAGAGATTCGTCAGATACTGCGAACGTAAGGACATCACCATCAGGGTCAGATGAAGCGGCTTCAAGATCTATTGTTATCTCTTCTCCAAAGGCTATCTCACTGTTCTCAATAGAGATCGCAGGCGGTCTGTTGACGTTAAGTACTGTAATATTAAAGGTCGTCTTACTCTCTTTACCCTTTTCGGTTTTTGCGAGAATCGAGACACTGCGAGTACCAGAGTCGGCAAAATCCGGCTTGTAGATGAAAGTGCTATCCCTTACACTACCAACGCCGCTGCCAATAGTGTAAATAATACTCGCTTTTCCATCGATCTTTGTGTGTTTTGAAAGATCTACTGAGAGCTCTTCCCCTTCGGATATCGTCTGATCGGGAATAGATATTTCAGGAACGGGAGAGTTACAACCAGACAAAAAGAACAGAAGGAGAATTGTGCTGAGGAAGACAGTTGCCTTTCTTTTGAATATCGACATCGTACAGACCTCCCAATTGTCTCATATAGAAAGAATTATAACACGCAAGGTTCGATGGAACCCCCGATTCTTTTGATCGAAAACCTGCGGTAAGTTAGCCGACTCTTCTTAACGACAATAATCGATTATCATAGTGAAACCTTAATTATTTCCTTCAACCTCTGCATTGTATAATTATATATCTATGATTCAATCTATAGATTGTTTTGTATATTATAGTTTGCTTTTTTGAACACGGGAGTTGAGGATTATGAGGAGAGAAAACCCGGCAAGTACCAGACGTCTTTTTTTTCTATTGTCAGTTTTTGTGCTCTTATTTTTTCTGCCTGCATGTTTCAAACTTGGCGGAGAACCCTCGATCGATGCCGAATTCACTCTTATCCGTGAGATTGCTCTCATGGGAATCAGCGAATTTGCATTCAGTGTCGATGTGAAGGGAGTAAAGGATGCGGCGGTTGTCGAGTTCGACAACGAGATGCCTTCCGTAACGCTTAGCGGAGGCAAAGCCGAATCAAGATTCTTCGCGAACATTGGGACAGACGAAGTGACACTCTCAGTTAGAGACTCCAGGGGTGTGGAGCTTCTAAAGAAGACGGTTGCTCTTCCTGAGACCAAGTCAACATTCGACATGGCAGCAGTGGAAGACAGGACTGGAGTATATGCACTCATAGACGGCGATCTTATTTTCTACTCTCTCGAATGTCTTGAGAACATGACATTTGCAGAGAAGGTCGAGTTGCTGATCGAAGTACTCTCCGTAAATGACTCTTATGTGATCATTGACACACCACCGTTTGGAGCCTGGATATGGGACTTTGAAACATATCCGGCAAATCCGAAGTATGACCTTACACAGGACTCACTTCATACGCTCGGGCTTCCGAACAATGCGCTTGGCTTCTGTGAAAATAGTCTTTTCAACGTACTGAATGGAAGATTCCTTTACGGGCTCGGAGTTGTAATTGAAGGAAATGGTTTGGTAGTTATTGCTCCTGAAGAGACTATATATGAAGAAGGAACGGAAGTCTCCCTTACGGCAGAACCGGCTGAGGGCTGGTTGCTTGAGAAGTGGACCGGCGATGCCACCGGATCGGACACAGAGATTGTAATCACTATGGATGGCGATAAGGCAATTACGGCCAGTTTCAAGCTTGAGAGATACTCGGTTGCTTTCTTTGTGAGCGATTCTGAAGGAGCAGTAGAGGGAGCACTGGTTAGTTTTGCCGGAGAGGAAAGAGAGACTGATGCTCAGGGGAACGCGGAATTCTACGAAATAAGTCCCGGAAGCAAAGATTACACGATAACCAAGTTGGGATACGAAGACCTGGCAGGAAACGTGATCGTAGATTCCGACAAAACCGTTGACATAGTATTGGCTTGTAAAACCTATGAACTGACGACTCTGGTTTCCGGAGAAGGTTCGATCTCGAAGTCGATTGAAAAGGAAAGGTACAACCATGGGGAGATTGTCGAGCTGACAGCCATTCCAGAAAATGGGTGGAGTTTCAGTGGCTGGACCGGAGATCTGGAAGGCTTTCTGAACCCAACGCAAATAACTATGGACAACGACAAGACTGTGACTGCAGACTTTGTGGAACACCAGTATTTTGTTGAAGTATATGCAAGTCCGGAAAACGGCGGTGCTGTCTCCGGCGGTGGCTCTTATGGCTTCGGTGAAGAAGCCCTACTAACCGCTGAGGCAAGTGGATGCTATATGTTCTCCGGCTGGTACGAAAATGGCCAGCATGTCAGTGAAGATCAAGAGTACAGATTCGATGTCTTTAATGACAGGGTACTTGAGGCTAGATTTGTAGCATCTGTATTATCTAAGGATTTCAAGTTCATTCTGGAGAGCGCATTTTTCGGTTGTAAGTATGAAGTAAGGCTTGAACTAGACCCGGCGATCACAAAAGTGAGATTCATATATCCAGATATTGATCCGGCGATACAGACCCCGATTCCTGAAGAAGCCGTTCCTGACGAAAATGGAATTGTTGATCTTTCGGCGTTCTGGACTAACAGAGATGCACAGGTCGTGATGATTGTCTGTTATGTGGGGGACGAGGTTGTCTCGCAATGCGAAGCGGCTCTTTCGAAGGAAAACCTCGCCGAATTTGAGATTACGTTCAATGTCAGTGATGAATCGGGCTCCGTAAACGGTGCCAATGTTGACTTTGACGGAGAGTCACTTCAGACTGACTCCCAGGGAAGGGTCGTTTTTTCGGAAGTTCCGGTCGGGAACAGGGCATACACAGTAAGCAAGACTGGATACGAAAACTCTACCGGAAGCGTTAATGTAGATTCAGGCAAGAGCGTGAATGTCTCTCTAGCTAAAAAGACTTACACGCTTTCGACGGACACAGTCGGTCAGGGTTCGGTCTCGAAAAATCCTGACAAATCGACTTACACTCACGGCGAGATAGTTCAGCTGACGGCAATCCCGTCAACAAGCTGGAGCTTCAGCAGTTGGAGTGGTGATCAAACTGGCTCTGTGAATCCGGCAAGTATAACCATGAATTCCAACAAGACGATCACCGCGAATTTCCTGATCAACCAGTACTCCATAGCAGTTTCTTCAATCCCCTCAGCTGGAGGGACGGCAAATGGTAGCGGAACGTACAATCACGGGCAGACGGTTAATCTTGTGGCTTCGGCAAATGCGGGCTACGAATTTGTCAACTGGACGGAGAACGGAGTGCAGGTGAGCGCGAATACCACTTACTCATTCACCGCGACCGGAAACAGGACACTCGTGGCGAACTTCAG
>NZ_JFHJ01000623.1:0-566 GCF_003666285.1 Mesotoga sp. HF07.pep.5.2.highcov
CCGTCGAAGAAGCGGACAGACTGGCTGCCGATTCCCCGGGAAAGGGAGTAATGTTGGTCTTTACGGAGAACGCTCACCTTCACGAAGGTCAGAGAAAGTTGCTTTTGAAGCTTTCGCAAAGGACGGGAAGAACGCTGGTAATAGCATTGAGAAACCCATATGATGCTTTCCTGGAGGGCGTTAAGAACTGCATAATCAGCTACGGCTACGAAGCGGTTTCGCAAAGGAGCCTTAAGAAGATTCTAGACGGCACGATCAAAGCGCAAGGGAAACTTCCGATAAAGATACCGCAGGAGGTCTAGGATGAAGTTTGATCAACTGGAGACGGAGAGATCTAATCCCAGAACGAGGAATTTAGACGAGCTATCGACGTACGAGATGCTTAGAATTATGAACGAAGAGGATGCAACAGTTCCACTGTCTGTTAGAGAGGTTCTCAATGAAGTTGCCTCTGCGGTTGAGTTATGCGTCAGGTCTCTTGAAATGGGAGGAAGGATCGTATATGCCGGTGCGGGCACAAGCGGCCGTCTAGGTGTCCTTGATGCTGCGGAGGTCGTTCCCACTTT
>NZ_JFHJ01000362.1:0-888 GCF_003666285.1 Mesotoga sp. HF07.pep.5.2.highcov
AGTAGTACTATAACGACTGCTCTTCAACTAGGCGCAGAGAAAGTCATTCCGGTTTCTAATGTCAAACAGGCGCTGGAAGAAAGAAATAGGAATCCCGAGGTAGTTCTAGTGGGGGAGAGGGAAGCATTGAAAATACCGGGTTTTGATCTAGGAAATTCGCCGGTTGAGCTTTCTGAAAGTTTTGTGAAGGGAAAGGAAGTTGTTATGACAACTACTAATGGAACTGTAGCTGCTCTAAAATCAAGAAAAGCAAAGAGGATCACAGTTGCTTCATTCCTTAATTTGGAAAGCATTGCCAGACACATAGAAAGAGAGAAAGGAAGAGTTGAAATCCAATGCGCAGGTAGTGACGGAGAGCCTTCGCTGGAGGACACACTGCTTGCGGGGGCGCTTGTCAAACGCTTGGGAGATGTCGGTATAAACGATAGTTGCTGGATAGCCTCTTTTCTTTATGAATCGGTTAGGATCGATTTGAAAGACTTTATTGCTGAAAACGGAGTACACGCAAAAAAACTTCTGTCTCTTGGCTTTAGTGAAGATTTATCCTTTTGTGCTAAAATCAACTTGTACGATCTGGTTCCTTTGTGGCGGAACAACGGTTTCGTACGGGGGTAATTCAATGGAGTTCGTTTCTAATGCTTTTTTCATTCTAGCTATGGGCGCGCTTTTTCTGTCATTGATCTTTTTTGAGATTGGGACAAAGAAGGTGCGAAAGCCAAAGAGCGAAGTGAAGCCTGAAGATTACAAACCTTACGATAGGAAAGGCTGGTATTCCCTTCTGGCAGCGGGAGGGTTTCTTGGTTTGTCCTTGTTATTTGCTTTGATCTTATAAGGTCGAGGGGGTTGAAAAAATGCCTAACAAGCTAGCAGTTGACAACGTTGTATCTA
>NZ_JFHJ01000394.1:0-1711 GCF_003666285.1 Mesotoga sp. HF07.pep.5.2.highcov
TGATCTTGATGCCACCAACCTCCGACCACCAACCGCGGTCTTGCAACTGATTCTTTCCTCTGAAAAGAAGCGTCGATACTGCCTTCTTGAATATGATCCCCACTCTAGTTCTTATCGCTGCTACTCTTAGTGTGTGATAACATCTAAGTGTCCCTCATCATTGTCGGCTTTTCGGGAAGTTCCGTATGAATGGTTTCCAGATGTATAGATAACAGGGGGTTTTTGAAATGGAAAGGTCTGTTGTAAGTCCTTCGGAAAATGCTGAGAGTTTTGTCGAGATAGGTTTTGCGAAAACCAATTTGACTATCGTGAAGGAATTCGTGCTGGGTATTCTGGGCGGTGCATTCATTGCATTTGCGGCGCAGGGGTCCAACGTGGCGATACACACTATCGGTTCAGTGGGACTTTCCAAGACCCTGGCAGGCGCATTATTTGCGACGGGCCTTATGATGGTAGTCGTTTCCGGAGCAGAGCTTTTCACGGGTAACAGTCTTATTGTCATTTCCTGTTTGCAAAAGAAGTCGAAATGGGTTTCTATGTTCAGGAACTGGCTCTTCGTTTACTTAGGAAACTTTGCGGGTTCCTTACTTATAGCTTACTTCGTTCTCCATTCAGGCCAGCTCGGCTTTTCCGAAGGTCTGCTGGGTGGATATACAATCAAGATTGCGGCTTATAAGACGGGTCTTAGTTTCGAAAGCGCATTCTTTATGGGGATTTTGTGCAACTGGCTCGTCTGCATAGCCATATGGATGGCATCCGCATCCAAAGACATAGCCGGCAAGATTCTCGCCATCTTCTTCCCGATATGGCTTTTCATTACCTCAGGCTTTGAACATTCCGTGGCAAACATGTATTATATTCCCGCAGGAATTCTCGCAAAGGCAAATGAAGAATTTGCCAAGGCCGCGATTTCTCTTGGAGTCAGTGCTGAGCAGATCGCCAATCTAAACTGGGGAACTCTCTTCACGAAGAATCTAATACCGGTGACTCTTGGAAACATCGTAGGAGGCGCTTTCTTTGTCGGTACAATCTACTGGTTTGTCTACTTGAAGAAAGGAAAGTCGGCACAATAATGGTGATCCCGGACTGTAAGCTTCAAAGAAAGCGTAAGTATAAATTTGATTTGTTGGAAAAGCGATAAGAAAGGGCAGCGTACTTAATTTAATAGTGAGGTCGACGCCCAGATCCCGAAACAAGTTCGGGATGACAATTTGAGGGACTTCCCAAAACCGCTGTCTGGATAACTACCTCATTTGCAGCAAAACCTTGAATTGGTAAGCCAGTTCTGTTCACAAGGCCCCGATCCTGTAATCGAAACCCCTTTCTCGGCGTCATCTGAACTTGTTTCAGCATCTCTATCCTAAGAATCGCTGTACGCTTAAGAGTAAAAACCCGCTGAGCGCTGTAAAGAGCAACCGTTGGCCCTTCGTCCAAAACCATGAACCCGTCCTTCGAAAGCGCATGAAGAACAGATCCTCTCTCTGGAACGAAGAACAGGTTTTCTTCGGAGAACGGAGAACCATTAAACGGCAGACCAGTTTCATTTGCTTTTCCAACCTCCGACCCCGACGCGGTCTTCAAAAGTGCAGATCCCGAAACAAGTTCGGGATGACAGTTATCGGCTTTTTCGAAGACGTCGCATCCCGTCATTCTGAACTTGATTCAGAATCTCTCGTTTTTTCACTTTGATCAGGAATGAAGAACAGGTTTT
>NZ_JFHJ01000376.1:0-1732 GCF_003666285.1 Mesotoga sp. HF07.pep.5.2.highcov
GCGTCAAACGTGAAGTCTGGAGCTACGTTGTCAACGAGTATCGTTGTCGTTGTTGAATCTCTGTCACAGGAATCTGATACTTCAAGCGCTATCGTTCCATAGTAGCAGTCCTGATCTTCCACGTTCCAGCGCCACTTGCTTCCGTCAGAGGACCATGGTACCAATTCTTCCTGTCCTCTGTCAACCCAGATCCACTTTTCCAGAACCTCATCATAGACGTATTCTTCTATGAAGCCGAGGTCAACTGTAAGGGAAGCGTCTTCCGGACAGTTGTCAGTAGCGTCCCATGTGAGATATAGAAAGTCTGTGGTGTAAACGTCATCACATTCGATGTCGCTTCTGTCTACCGGCTGACCCTCTTCATACACAAAGCCGAATTCGAGTATTCTAGGTCCTACGTTGTCGATTATTATTGGAGAATCGAAGAGTACAGCGTAGGTATCGAATGGGTACATTTCTAGCCAGAGTTCCATTTCTTCGATCTCTTCAGGTGTAAGGTAACCGTAAACATATGACCAGTTCCAGCAGGTATCCCATGCCCAGAGATGAAGGTTTATCTCTTCGCAGTCAAGGCCATCATATGTCAAAGTGGCGTAACCGGTTGGCGAAACTGCGAGATATATTCCACCATTTGGCTGCTGCTCGTCAAGACCGGCCACTATTGATGGAGCATTGTCAAGTTTACCAGAGAGGATGTTAGTCGGAACGCTCAAGAAATCGTTTATAGCTTCAGATTCGGGATCGAGCTCCACGGTAGCATTTGAAGTTATATACAGGAAAACGAATTCTGTAGCGTAGCCGGTTTCTTCTCCAAACCACTCATCGAGATTCATCAAGCAGCCATCAGTTACTGCCCAGTCGATAACGGTCTGCGTGGAGCATTTGTCTATCTCCGGCACGTTGAGCTGTATATCCGGTGCTATGTTATCTACTATGTATGTCTGAGAGTATTCCACATCTCTTCCACACACATCGACACCGGTTAGTGTTATCACTAGTTCCTCACAGTCCATTCTGGGTAGTTTCAGTACGACGTAGCTTGGAGAGCACTCTGAATCAAATTCCTTCTCCCATATCCACTCGTCGCAGTCGATTACCCATCCGCAAGGTGTCTCCTTTGAATCGAAGCAACCTCTGGATACTGTCATCTTCATCTCTTCCATACATGCAGTAGCTTCATACCATACCAGGACTTCATCGGTCATACAAATATGGAGAGAACCGTCAACGAATTCCCAAGATGGCTCTACATACAGGAATACTTCTGGCTCTGCGGTATTGACAAGAACAAGTGCGGTTTCAAAGCCTTCATTGCCGCATTCGTCAACACCGTAAAGCTCTATCACTAGTTCACCGCAAGTAACGGTGCCTTCCCAGGTGACAGTCGCTATTCCAGTAGAAATGCCGTCCATCCATGGTTCAAGGACTGCGAACGTTGCGTCCGGACAAATCTCTTTCTCGAGACTTTCGAGACCGTTGCCGTTTTCTTCTCTTAGCCAGTAGGCGTTTATTTCGGTAACTGTTGCGAGCTGGCAGTCTTCAAGTATCCAGTCGAATGTGAGTATGTTGCCTTCACATATCTGGTCCGGAATTCCAATAAGTTCTATCTCCGGTGCTATGTTGTCTATGAATATCTCTTCACTTACTACTGTGGTGTTCTTGTAGAGTCCATCGCAGCAATTGCCTTCGCACAGGAAGTCAAACTCACCACAGAAGTCTGTCGCTGTGAGTG
>NZ_JFHJ01000708.1:0-4843 GCF_003666285.1 Mesotoga sp. HF07.pep.5.2.highcov
GGTTATGTCGATGGCAAGCATTACATCTGGCCGTGGAATCTCGGAACAAACGGTATGGGAACGAGCATGCTTCTCTACACTCCAGACTTCGAAAAGGCCGGGGTCGATTGGCGGAAGATCGTTGAAGAAGGCTGGACTATGGAGGAGTTTGTGGAGATTGCGAAGAAGCTGACATGGGACTCCGATGGAGATGGAAAGATCGATCACTATGCGATCAGCTTTGGAGCACAGGATACCCACAACCTCATGAATTTCATCTACGCACATGGTGCAAAGCTTATCAACGAAGATGAAAGTAAGGTCATCTTCAACTCACCAGAGGCAGTTGCCGGACTTCAGTTCCTTCTCGATCTGGTCGAAGTTCACGGAGTTGCACCTAGCGGAGTCGAGGCTATGGGTGTTTACGACGTAATTGGGAACTTTCACTCTCACAGAACCAGTATAGGTTTTGGCGGTCCTTACGAAATTGGAAGAATCACACGTTATGTAAAATCCGGCCAGCTTGCCGAAGCCTTCTACCCGGTGATTGCTCCGTTCCCTCATCTCGAAGGACATAAGGGCGTATCTTATGCATCGGCCAGTGGATTTGTCGTCTTCAAACAGAAGGATGAGGCAAAGAAGGAAGCCGTTATGGAGTTCGCTAGATTCCTGACGAACAAGGAAAACACCGCTCTTCTGGAAAGCCTTATATATCTCACTGCAAGAAAGTCTGTAAATGCCATGCTCTTCCAGAATGATGCTTACTTGAACGAGCAGGCTCAGACATTCGCAAGGATAATGGACGAGACTGGAATGGAGTTCTTTGGATCACAGAGCTTCCCGTGGTCTGAGATATCCAAGTTCTTCACCAGCGCAATGCAGGGGGCTTTCGGAAAGACTAAGACAGCGCAGGAGGCCCTGGACGGCTTTGTAACCGAAGCCAACCGGGCACTCTCTTACTATTGATTCTAATCAAATGAGTTGAAGGGAACAGCCTCTGCCCCAAGGGCCCGGGGCTGTTCCCATTTAATGGGGGTGGTCGATTTGGAGCAGATTCCAGTTAAACCAATAAAACGAAAGACTACGTTGAAAGACGTATGGAAGGGCAGATCGGGATATCTCTTCATTCTTCCGCACTTTGCCCTCTTTGCGATATTCTTCCTTGTACCGGTTGGTTGGGGGATGTACCTGAGTATGTTTAAGTACAATGTCTTTTCTCAGACATTTGTCTGGTTCGACAACTACAAACGTATTCTCAGCGACTGGCTGTTTCTAAAATCCCTGAAAAACACCTTTATATACACTTTTGGAGTGGTTCCACTGTGGTTAGGAAAGGCCTTGCTTGTCACGGTTCTCATTTACCCGTTTAGAAAGAGCATCCAAACGTTTTTCAAAGCAGCCTTTTATCTGCCCCACGTTACTTCTACGGTCATTGTTTCCATGATTTGGCTTTGGGTTTTCAATCCTAACTTCGGACTACTCAACTATTTTATGTCTTTGCTCGGTCTGGAACCAGTAGTGTGGCTTGGAAGGTCCTTGACGGCAATGCCATCCTTAATAATGATGCAGGTTATCATGGGTGGGGGTTCGACAATAGTGCTCCTCTCTGCGGCCATGGCATCGATACCAGAGTATTATTTTGAAGCTGCAACGCTTGAAGGGGCCAGTTCCTGGGCGATCTTCAGAAAGATTACCTTACCTCTCTTGAAACCGACTATTCTCTACTCTCTCGTAATGGGTACAATAGCGAATTTCCAGACCTTCTCGAACATATACATTATGACGAGTGGCGGACCGGAATTCTCCACCACGACCGTTGCCTATTTGATTTACGAGACCGCCTTTAAGAACTATAATCTCGGCCTTGCTTCTGCAATGTCGATGGTTATGTTTGCGATACTGGTAGTTCTTGGAATAATCCAGTTCAAGTGGCTCGGCTCAAATGTGGAGTATTGAGGTGATTGGCTGTGAAAGCGAAGACTAAGACTAACATAAAAAAGATAATTTCGCTGGTTATTTTGGCGGTGCTTGCATCACTTGCCTTCATTCCCCTTTACTGGATGGTTGCAACGGCTTTTACGCAACCTTCACTGACTATGAAGTTTCCACCAGATATCATCCCTAAGAATCCAACTCTTCAGAATTTCAAGGATCTCTTCGAGAGAAAGATAATCTTTAGATGGACTCTAAATAGTTTTATTGTTGCCGGAACGGTTACTCTTGCTCAGATTTTCGTCTGTGCAATGGCAGGCTACGCTCTCGCGAAGAAGAAATTCCCTGGAAGCAAGGTGATATTCTCGATATATATCGCATCGATGATGATACCAACCCAGGTAACCCTTGTGCCCCTGTACATCTTGATCTCGAAAATGGGGATGGTGGACACTTATCAGGCGCTGATTCTGCCCGCTATTGCCGCGCCTTTTGGAGTCTTCCTTATGAGACAGTTCATGGTATCTGTACCCACAGAGATTATCGAAGCGGCAAGAATTGACGGCGCAAGCGAGTTCAAAACCTTTGCGAAGATCATTGTCCCGATTTCTAAACCGGCTATGGCTGTTCTAGGAATATTCACATTCATGAGACAGTGGAACAGCTTCTTGTGGCCACTTATAGTTACGAACACCTCCGAGATGCGAACCCTTCAGGCCGGTCTTTCTCTTCTCCAGGAGCAGGTACCGATGCAATATTCATACCTTATGGCAAGCGCTACATACTCGGCCATACCGATGATCATAGTTTTCCTTGCCTTCCAAAAGTATTTCTTGAAAGGGATAACGGTAGGAGCGATAAAGTGAAGGAGTGGGCTATGGAAAAGTTTATTGCGACACCTGAAGGAGTGTTACCAGAAAAGCAAAAGTCTGATTACTGGTGTAGGAGAATGGAAAACCCGGACGCAGTTTGGATGTTGAAGGACGAGATAGAATCCTTCAACAGCGCAATAATCCTACGAGCTAGAGAGGCCGGGAAATTAGAATTTGCTTGCAGTTTGGAAGACTGTCCATCTTCGGTTCCTTTCGAGGAAGTGAGGAGATCGATTAACGATACGATTCCCGAAACCTTCTTCCAAAGATCTCTTCTCACCTCGGAAGGAGACAAAGTTCCGGCCGAGATTCGAAACGACATCGTTGATAATGCAACCGCTATCTTAAATCAGGATATGGCCGTGAGATTCGGCTTGGTGACTCAGAGAACGAATCTCAGGGTTCTCCCAACCGATCTTATTTCATGTGATGAGTACATAGATAACGATATGCTCCAGTTAACGGCCGTGAGTATCGGGACTCCATTTGCACTCCTTGCCCGAAGCAGGGATATGTCATGGCTCTTTGTTCAGACGCCCTTTTACAGGGGATGGATCAAGGCAAACGATACAGCAACAGCCAAGAAAAGAGGAGCTGTTATGTCCTTCATGAAAGCTTCTCCATTCCTCCTCGCAACGGGCAACAGGGTGGAGATCGAACCAGATCCCTTTGCTATAAACTCTCACGGGCTCATTCTGCAGATGGGCGACAGGCTGCCTCTTGAGAAGCCTACGGAGAACGAAAACCTTCATGCTCAGGGTCCATTCTCCTGTTTCACTGTTTCAGTTCCGTACAGAGACAGGCTCGGTTTGCTCGGCTTTAGGAAAGCACTCGTTAGAATGAGCGAAGACGTCCGAATTGGCGATCTAGATTTAACAGGAAGAGCAATCCTGGATCAGGCCTTCAAAATGCTCGGAGAGAGATATGGCTGGGGTGACCTCTATAACAGGAGGGATTGTTCGAGATTCGTTCGAGACATCTATGCAAGCTTCGGAATCTTTTTACCGCGAGATGCCTGGGCGCAGGAACGTTTTGGATCAAGCAACAGGATAATTTTCGAAGGTGATGTTGAAAACAGAAGGTCTCAGCTGTCCTCTTTGAAACCGGGTAATCCTTTGTATATGCCTGGACATACTTTGATTTACCTCGGGGAGGAGAATCGACGCTTCTTTGCGATTCATGATGGGGCGGGTTATCGGGATTCGAAAGGTAAGAAGGTTTCCGTGCACGGTGTCTTTGTGGTCGATCTGTCGGTCCGAACTATGAACAGCGATAAGAGCTATCTGGAGCAGCTTACGACGGCGCTAAGAATCGATTCCGCCTGAATCTCCATAAATTGGCTGAAGAAGTTTACGGAACTCGCTGATCTGGTGATCGGAGATCGATTCGATTCTCTCCGGGATTATTCCCGCTATGCTGTTGATTGATACAGAGATTGATCTCGCAGTATATGACCGATTTTCGGTAACTTCTTCAAAAGAGTCACGGGGAAGCGGCCAGTAGTTCCAGGGATCGGGCAGTACTGCTTCCGGATCAGAGGTTTCAACTTCGAGAACGTAACCGATACGCGGTAGAAGATACCAGTCGACGACACCTTCAATTTCATTTTTCTTGTAAACATGCCTCGACTTCATAACGGCCCTTGAGACCCTCAGTTCCTTTCTCATTTGGATTATCAGTGAAAGATCGACTTTTTTCTCGATCTCTTCCCTGATGAGGCCTGCTCCCGATTTCAAGGTCTGAACCACATAAATATCTGATTCATCGACACTGACCCTTATCCGACGCCTATCAGGAGGGTTGAGGTACCACTGAACTATCAGCAGATGCCTTGTGGCCTCTTCTATCACCTCTGCCGGAATCTTCGTTTTGAAAAGAAACTTCCTTTCGATTTCGAGCAATGCCCTCACACTCCAGAAACAGTGTATATCAATACATTCACATCGGCAAGTTGCGTCTTCTTCGGTCCTGTGTTAGTATGTACCGAATAGTGACAAACGGAGGTTTATGATGGAAGAGAAAAAGGAACTTGAATTTCACGTTTCTGAAGAATGCAACGA
>NZ_JFHJ01000242.1:0-1285 GCF_003666285.1 Mesotoga sp. HF07.pep.5.2.highcov
CTCTATTACAACAAGGATATCTTCAGAGCTGCAGGACTTGATCCAAGCGAACCTCCTTCTACTTTTGAAGAGGTCTACGAGATGGGAAAAAAGATTGTCGAATCGGGAGCTGCTCAGGGAGGAATATCTTTCGGCTGGCCAGCGTGGGTATTCGAGCAGATGCATTCCGTTCACGGGCAGTTCTACGCAAACAACGAAAACGGTAGAGCGGGCAAGGCAACTGAGGTATTTTTCAATGATGATTTTGGTGTCAAGGTTCTTGCAGAATGGATCAAATGGGCTCAGGCAAAGGTATTCCTTTATGGGGGCCGGGAGTATGACGCCAATCAGGCCTTCTTGAGCAAACAGGTTGCAATGTTGATTCAGTCGACTTCGTCTGTGAGTTCGATCGAGTCAAAGGCCGATTTTGAAATGGGAACAACCTTCCTGCCGGTTATGCCAGGCTATCCAAAGGGAAACTCTGTCATTGGAGGAGCGACCCTGTGGGTAATGAAGGGCCATACAGACGAAGAGTATGAGGCGATCTGGAAATTCTTCCAGTACCTCATGAGAACAGAAGTTACCGCAGAGTGGCACAAATCTACCGGCTATTTCCCGACAACTAACAGCGCAGTGAAGAAACTCATGGATCAAGGCTGGTTCTCGGAAAATCCAAATCACCTTACCGCCTTCCTTCAGATACTTTCTGGAACCAGAATTCCGGAAGCACAGGGAGTAAGGCTAGGAAATTTCGTTGCAATAAGAGACATTGTCGACGGTGCTATCGAAAACGCAATTCAGTACACAGGAACTGACTACGAGGGAGAGGCAAAAAGAATTCTCGATGACGCTGCCGAAAAAGCAAACACTGTTCTTGAAGAATACACATTGATTTACGGTAAGTGAAGATTAAGATCCCCTGACAGATTTGTCAGGGGATCCTTAGTATTTTCCGGATGGTGATTAAGCATGAACAGTCGTTTCCCCAACAAGCTATTGCCGTACTTGTTACTTCTACCTTCGGTAGTCGTGGTAATTGTTTTCTTGATTATCCCTACTATTCAGTCTCTTTACTTGAGTTTTTTCAGAGTTTCCCCATTTGGAGACAGGCTAATCTTTGTGGTTGGTACAATTTCACGAAATTGTTCAAGTCTTCCGACTATGTTGACAGTCTGATGATTACCCTTGTCTTCGCGGTCTTCGTAGTGATAATTGGTTTGACTGTGGGAATGCTCCTTTCAGTACTTCTAAACCAGAAACTAAGGGGACTACAGTTCTACAGAACCCTTTTTATTTGGACGTACGC
>NZ_JFHJ01000030.1:0-2761 GCF_003666285.1 Mesotoga sp. HF07.pep.5.2.highcov
CTCTTGTTCAGGGCTCCTGTTTGGGGTCTGCTCTTCAGGGTCATCCCGAACTAGTTTCGGGATCTGGTTTTGATGCTCTCGACGGGGGACGGAGGACCGTTGACGGTTGACCTGAGAAGGCCTCCTGCAGAAGGCAGCATTGCGACTGCCGATGCTTTTGGCGCACTGCTTCTAATGTTTTATTCTTCGTCTCGCCAGCGAGCATCACTTCTCGACGAACTCGGCCTCACTTCCCCGGATTTTCTTTCGGGCATCACTTCCTAAGATGCTCTTCCGGGCATCACTTCTTGAAATGTTCTTCCCCAGCCTTGTTTCCACTGTGGTTTTGGGCTACTAACCAATGATGGTTCCTTCTTCAGCATGAAAGATTGCAGATTCCCGTCCTCCTATTTCATGAATTCTTAACCCACCGGATACTATCATGTTATTATAATACCGTGTATTACACTGTATCATATTATCAACATAGTACAGAGGTGATGTTATGGACATAGGCAAACTGGCAACGGAAATGAACAGGGGCTTTATTCAACTCTTAGTCATGGTTATGCTCGATGAACCAATGTACGGCTACGATATCGTGAAAACACTTGGAGAAAGGAACTTCTCAATCGACGAAAACACTTTGTACCCTCTTCTAAGAAGACTAGAGGAAAGAGAGATTCTTTCGAGCGAGTGGAGAGTTGAGGAGAACAAACCCAGGAAATACTATTTCATATCGGAAACTGGACGACAGGTGAGAAAGGAATTGCTGAGAATTTGGAATGAGCAGGAACAACTTCTAAAAAGCTTTGTTGGGGAGGAATGAAAATGGAAAGACTGAAAAAGTATCTTGACGATGTACGAACGTTCTTACCGGGAACCAATCCAAAAAAAGTGGATGAGATTCTTAGGGAGATTGAAAGTCATGTACTGGAAAGAGCAGAGAGGGAACATGGAGAAATTAATGACACTGCAGTCGCGATGTCGATCAAGGAATACGGTTCACCAGAAGAAGTTGCGGCAAGGTATTATGAAGGCGGTCCAATCATCGCCCCTCATCTGAAGAACTATCTCTTCATGTACACAGGAATTCTATTCGCAATTCATCTTGGACTTCATCTTATCGCCTTTGTTTTTGGCGAGAATGGCGCGATCTTTGATTTCAGGGGAACCGATCTGCTAAGCCTTCTCTCACAGCTTCCAGTGACTTTCATATTTGACTTCGGACTTGTCAGCTTGATTCTTTACTTCGTGACGCAGGCAAAGGGTACGGCAAAGCTTCCCCACTTCACATATTTTATAAGAGAAGAAAAGACCCCCTCAATGGGCAAGAGAATAGGAGTGCTAATAGGTTCTCTTGTTGGGGCCGGGATAACCTTTCTTGCTTTCACTTACGGACCATTCTATTTCGGCGGCGGAGAGCTAACGGAGATCGCGATAATCGCGTTGGATTCATTCAAGTTCGCACTATTCCTTGCTTTTGGGCTGCTTATCATAGATTCAGTATCCAACTTGATCAACATATTCAATTACTCCCGGTTCAGCAAAATCGTCTCGAATACTCTTGGCCTTGTCTTTCTATTCCTGGCCGTTTCGCCTGATTATAAACCAGACATTGCGTCCTATCTGAGTTTGAACCCGGCAAGTATTGATCATCCACTTCTGGTAGCTATTCTATTCTTGATGGCGATTGTAATAATTGTTGATCTGGTCTTTGAGACGATAAAGTTCTGGGCCAGCAGGATAGTACGAACAAACTGATTAGGCTCCTATAGAGACTGGGAGGGGTGATACCTCTCCCTTTTTTCTACTGTTTTTTTTGGAAATACAACATACAGGCTATGAAGATTAGACGTTCACTTTTTCTAAAGCTCTCCCGTCACTGGCTTTCCAGTTCAGAATGAGGTTGTTTGAATAAGTCCACTTATGATACCAACGGACTTCCGTCCTGCGCTTTAAATATACTAACACCCTCTCCTTGATGCTAAAATCATAATTGCGCTTCTAATCTAGCGGGAATGTCTTTCGTAGCAAATGTTTTGGGTGCAGATCAAGTCCTTGATAAGTTGTTTTCCAAAACCAGGAGGGTCGATTTGGCCACTTTCATTATTAGAAGGCTTATGTTCCTGCCGCTTGTCGCCTTTGTAGTAACGCTTGTCGTCTTTGCAGTGATCTGGTCTATGGGGCCTGATGTCCTTCTTAGAGCCTATATGACGGGGAACGCCTCGAAATCACCAAACGCCGAGCAGAGGATAGTTGAAAAGTACGGGCTTGACAGACCTGCAGTAGTTATGTACTTCAAGTGGTTCGGAAACACTCTCAGAGGCGATATGGGATACTCATTGACTGCCAGCTCAAGAGTCTCTGAAGCTATCCTTGCAAGGCTTCCGGCAATGCATCCCGATGGATTTACGGATTCTGTATTCGGATTTCTTTCGATAGTCGGATGGGCAACTCCCGATTATGTAATGGCTCTCCTCATTCTAGTTGGCAGTTTCACAATATTCGGATGGCTTCCCATTGGTGAGTAGCCCAGGGGGATTTCACCCCCAGGCTCTCTCAGAACCGGACTTGAATCTCTCGATTCATCCGGCTCCCATTATCCAGCCGTATAGAATATCCCCATTGTCCAGTGTACAAATAGATGAGGCTCCCTGCGAGCAAGAGCTTCTAGCCATTTACCCGCTTTTGTACGACCTCTCCTTTTCTTGTACTTGTTTCTTACCCACTGAACTAAGGCTTTGTTTAGCTGACTCAGTACTGTATACATCTCAAATCT
>NZ_JFHJ01000071.1:0-1179 GCF_003666285.1 Mesotoga sp. HF07.pep.5.2.highcov
TCAGTTTTCTTCAAAATATTCACCTCTCGTGACACACCTTTTCAAATGAAATGTTATCATGAATGTACCTAATACACGAGGGGGAATGATTTTGAAGAAGTTTCTACTAATACTCCTGGCAGCGTTTTTTTCGCTCACCCTTATCGGAGCAGAGTATGCAGTCAGGATAACAAAAGGTGGAGAAGCAGTTTCTAAAGAGTTCTGGATAACAAGAGAGGAAATCGAGCAGGCATTTAACGCAACAGTGGCAAATGCGGCGAGCCAAGGGATTATTCTTGATCCTTATTTTGACAGTTACTTTACACCAAGCGAGCTTGGGCTGAAAACCATGATAATACCATACATCGTTGATGAGAAGCTAATAGATTACTTTGCTTGGGAGAGCAATTTGATTCCATCTGAAGAGGAAATTGACGCGGAAACCGATTCGATGATGGAAATGTACACCTCGAGTCCCGACATGGTTGAACAAATAGAGGCGATCTATGGTTCCATGGACGCTTTCAGATCGGAAATCAGAAACTATGTTTCCGATGCCCTTAAAGCTGAGCTCGTTCAAGAATCGGTGGCTCCTTTAAATGACGACGCTCTGGCGGCTTATTTCGAAGAGTTCAAGACGGAGATAAAGAATCAGTTTGAGACGATAAGAGCTAGACATATTCTGGTTACAGAAGAGGCTACAGCAACTGAATTAATGGACAGAATCAACAGCGGCGAAATCACCTTCGCAGAAGCTGCACTCCAGTTTTCGATAGACTCTTCAACGGCTGCGAATGGAGGCGAGCTGGGGTCAATAGTCAGAGGTCAGACCGTACCTGAATTCGAGGAAGCTATCCTTGCTGCTCCTATCGGCGAGTTGTATGGTCCCGTTCAAAGCGAATTTGGTTATCATTTGATAATTGTAGAAGAGA
Source organism: Mesotoga sp. HF07.pep.5.2.highcov (assembly GCF_003666285.1). Classification (NCBI taxonomy): domain Bacteria; kingdom Thermotogati; phylum Thermotogota; class Thermotogae; order Kosmotogales; family Kosmotogaceae; genus Mesotoga; species Mesotoga sp. HF07.pep.5.2.highcov. The sequence goes on from NZ_JFHJ01000071.1 coordinate 912, forward strand.
GAAATGAGATAAACAGCCTTGAAGATGTTGTCAACTCGGCCAGCTACAACGATTTCGTGTCAGGCTATCAAAACGATACTTATAACAGGTGGATAGAGAGCTATATAGAAGAAAACAAGTTCGACTATGAGATCTTGGATAATGAGCTCCTTTTCTACAATGAATATGCCAAAGCAAAAGCGACAGAAGAGACTGCGAACGAATTCTTCGTTGAGATAGCGTCGGGCATATTTGGCGATGGAACCTCGTCCGAAGCATCCTTGATGGA
>NZ_JFHJ01000674.1:0-1531 GCF_003666285.1 Mesotoga sp. HF07.pep.5.2.highcov
CTCACCACAGAAGTCTGTCGCTGTGAGTGTTATCTCGAGATCACCACACCACGGGTCGAATTCCCATAATATGTCACCGATTGAAAGGGGTTTGCCAATGTACTCATAATAGACCTTTCCGGTCTTCTTTACATTGTCTTCCCACCAGACTAGATTTCCGTCCGAGACTTCTATGGATATCTCGGAAAGAGCCCTGTCTGTGACTTCCCAGTAAACTGTTGTGGATGTGGCATTGATGCATTTTGTCGGATCAAGGTCAAGCCAGAGTTCGGCCTCAGGTGGAACGTTGTCGAGATCGAAGTAGTAGCAGATTTCGAATTCCTGCGGACAGCCTTCACAGTCTTCGGCTACTACATTGACTGCGAAACAGGCTTCCCTGCAGTCCAGGTCTGAGTAGTCTACTGTGAATGTCTCTTCTCCTGTCTCGAGAAGTGTCGCGATAGATCCGGAGATTATCTCTCCTCTGCAGGCATCGACAAAGACTTCCACTAGCTTGTCGAGGCTGTAGTTTATCTTCACGGGGAACGTAACCTCGGTAGCATTGCATGGAATAGTCAATGGATCGATTCCGATTTCTATTACATCTTCATCGTCAAGTACAGCGATTCCCGCTACTACCACTGTCTCGGTTACGTACTCGCTGCACAGAGACTTTATGAATGCAGTTACCGTCGCGTCTGTACACTCGGTTCTCGGGAATTCCCAGTTGTATCTAAGTTCTACTTCGCATCCGGGTAACGGTGTTACTTCCGGATCAGTCAGGAATTCTATCTCGCCCGAGTGCGTGTATTCGATGGCTATAAAGCTGTTTATGAGATCCGGTTCAGGGAAACAGCAGGTGATTACTACTATCTCTGTTTCGTCCGCTCCGCAGTCGAAGTCTTCAACGTAGAACTCGTTGATCACCATTACTTCTACCGCTTTAACGGTTACCCTGTCTTCCCATGTCCAGCTCTTCTCTTTCGGTCCCTTTATCGCCTTTATGCTTATAGCTCTCGTTACGTCTTTGGCGACTGTCGGAGCCGTAAACGTGGCCGTGAAGAGTCCTTCAGGATCTTCTACTGCAGCCTTTGTGACTCCGTCGAAGGTTATCTCGACTTCATCGGCGTCTCCAGGAACTACTATCGAGAATTCTTCTCCACTGCAGACTACCATTTCATCTGGTTCGCCTACATATGGGTCTTCTGCTTCGTAGAAGTTCGCAGTGATGACTTTGTCTTCGTCCATCACAATCGTCTCTACTGGATCTGTGCTTATGAGGTCGCCTGACCAGCTTCCAAATAGCCATTCTGCCGATGCAGGAATAGCTGTGAGTGAGACTTCTGTTCCTTCTTCATACAGTATCTGGTCGGGATCGACTTCTACTTCTCCACCCTCTTCGGGGTCGACTTCTACTACCAGTAGATAAAGCGACTTCCCGTTGAGTATGTTAAACAATTCGCCTTCACAGATTGCAAGGGCATAGTCCGGGAGTCCGAGTGTGTCAAGCGTGTCCTGTGTCAGGTCATACTTCGGATTGTTTGGATATGTT
>NZ_JFHJ01000446.1:0-1820 GCF_003666285.1 Mesotoga sp. HF07.pep.5.2.highcov
ATTCTGTCCTGACCGTAACCTTCGGCTGTGTAGCAACCCGTTCCAATGGGCCCCTCGTTCGCTCCAGTCAGAATTTCGGCTTCCGTCTTGTTTTTCCATATGTGCTCGGGAACCATAGGCAACTGATAGAGCTGGAAAGACCATTGCTGATACAGCGGTTCGGTGAAGTGGACACGTACAGTCAGTCTGTCTACTATCTCCACTTCCTTCATCCAGTTCCACATAGAGCTGTAATGGACTCCGGGATACTTCTTTGCGATGTCAAATGTGAATTTCACATCTTCGGCATTGAACTCCTCTCCATCCGTCCAGTATACTCCGTCTCGAAGCTTCAGCTCGTAGGTCTTTTCGTCTATCCATCCTCCATCCACCGCAAGCCAGGGTATCATCTCGTTGCTCAGAGGATCGAACATAAACAGGTATTCATAGATTAGACCGTTGGTTCCGGTCATAATCGCCCATGGGGTGAATGGGTTCCAGTTGTTTGGTGGACTCCAAAGGCCTCCACCGGCGTACAGAGTTTCTTTTCGATCGTAAACTTGACCAATTGCGAGGCTACTAACGAGTATGATGGCCAGAAGTAGTAAAATGAACCTCTTTTTCATATACCCAACCTCCTTTACTTAGCCTTAAGGGCTCCGCTAACATAATATTCCTGAAAACATTTACATATTAAAGCGATCTCAGGCCGATATTTCTCAGAAATCTGGAATTATCATCGAACTATGCGTAATGCTTTCTACATTCACAAATAATTAACGCTATTTCAAGGTAAACCGTGTAGCCTTCCGCATGCATTATCTGAATTATCTTTAGTGAAGTTCGTGTAAGTGTTATTCTCTCACAATAGAGTGACAAAGATGAATTTGTTTTTGCCGTTTTATGCGGAGAATGTTTTTCAAAGGATCCAAATGAAATCCTCGCTTGTGAAAATGGTTTTCATGTATCGGTTCGTTAGGGTCGAAATTCTTATAGCAAGAACCCGTCCTTGGATAAGATCAAACCCAGATCCCGAAACAAGTTCGGGATGACAAAGTGAGAGGGTTCCAAAAGCCTATACAGGATGATCGCCTATGTATTATTGCTCCACAACACTTGAAGAGCAAACCGTTTTCTTTCACCAGACCCTAGACCCTACACTCGATACCCTGCTCTTCATTTCGTCTGTCTCTCTTATGTCAATACACGAGGACGATCAGCCTAGAGTATTGGGAATACGTCACATTTCGTCATTTGAACTTGTTTTGAAACCCTAGTGGGCTTCGTAAAACCGGCACAATGCGTCATCTGAACTTGGTTCAGAATCTTTCTTCGAAAGTTATCTCGAACACGCTATCGTATCTACTTTCCATAACCACGTTTCTCAAAGACACTAGATCCCGAAACAAGTTCGGGATGACAATGTGAGGGACTTCCCAAACGCGCTGCCCGGATAACTTCATAGGTGCATAGAAAACCCGAATTGTTAAGCCGGTTATGTTCACGAGACCCCGTACCTTGTAATCGACACCCCGCGCTCCGCGTCATGAACTTGTTTCAGCATCTTTATCCTAAGAACCGCTGTACGCTTAAGAGCAAAGACCCGCTGGTCGCTGATGAAAACCGCGTTGCCCGTCAACGGACCTCCGCAGCCGAGAAGATAAAAACCAGATCCCGAAACAAGTTCGGGATGACAATGTGAGGCGATCACGAAAACATCACATCACGTCATTCTGAACTTGATTCAGAATCTCGATGATCAAAGAGCTGCTGCACGCTAAAATCAAGAGCCCGCTGAGCGCTGCAAAGAGCCGTTCTTGGTTGTTTGTTAGAATAAGAGA
>NZ_JFHJ01000075.1:0-1503 GCF_003666285.1 Mesotoga sp. HF07.pep.5.2.highcov
GGCTCCTGTTTGGGGTCTTGCACGGGACCTCGCGCCAAAGAAGCGCTTCACGCTTAAGAACGAAAAACCGCTCAACGCTGTGAAGACAACGTTGTCAGTCAACGGTCCACCGTCCTCCGCATATTTTTTAGGCTGGCGTAGCGGAACTGGCCTTTGCGACGGAAAGACTGGCCACCGAAGGTGACTGGCCTGCGTCAGCAGCCTGGCTGATTTGTGCCCAAAATCCATCCTCCTTGTCATCCCGTAGTGCTTCTATACGCGATCTAGGTTTTCGTCATATGTATGACTGAGCGAAAATAGGGACTGACAATTTTCCTCATGTCCCATTTTTCGCGAGGATCGAGATCCTGGCCTGAAGCGTGCCAGGATGACATGAAGGGGCTGTCACCCCATAATTTCCCCACACTATCATCCCGTAGTGCTCCTGTGCGGTCTTCTGCCCAAGACCCGCTCAAAGCTGGAAAGAGCCATTACTAACCTTTTGGAACCCTGTTTAGGTTCATCCCGAACTTTTTTCGGGATCTGGGCTTCTGAAGAACGTGGTCGGTGGTTGCTGGTTAGGGGTTGGCAAGAGCAAAGTGAGGCTGGCTCGCAGTTGAATCGTTCACCGTTCGCCGAGAAGAGCACACGACAACAGATGGCAAAGAAGTACCTAGATGCTGAAACGAGTTCAGAATCAGCAAACCCCGCCATATCCCTCTCGCTTTCTCGGGTGTCTCTCACATTGTCATCCCGAATTTAGTTCGGCATCTGGGCTTCTGAAGAACAAGGTCGGTGGTTGCTGGTTAGGGGTTGGCAAGAGCAAAGTGAGGCTGGCTCGCCGTTGAACGGTTCTCCGTTCGTCGAGGAGAACCCGTTGTTCGTTCAAGTGCAAGGATCTGTTCTTCGTTCTTGGTCATAGTCAATAAACACAAGATTCTGAATCAAGTTCAGATGACGGAATGTTGTGTTCTTAAGAATTACAGTACGCTGCACGGGATGTAATGTTTTCGGTAAGCTTGGATGCTGAAACGAGTTCAGCATGAGGGATTAAGGCGTTTTTGAAATGACGTATGCTATCATTCCCGTCATGACTTTTTGGAAGTCCCTCACTCTGTCATCCCGAACTTTTTTCGGGATCGTTTGATCTTTCACCGGCCAGAGGGCCCGAAAAATGAGACCATAGGACCCGGTCAGCCCCTTTTTCTGCTCTCGTTTTCTCGTGAGCAATGCGAATTCTCGGATACGCTTTTTCTCGGTTTTTTACAGCCTTCAGCGTTCAGCGGGTCTTGAATTTTAAGCGTGCGGCGGTTCTTAGGAGCAAGATGTTGACACAAGTTCAGCATTACGAAATATGGCGTTTTCGGATTGACATGGTGTTTTCATACCGCGTGGCGTTTAGAAAAACAAGACCCGGCATTAGCCGGGTCTTTACAGTAAAAATACTGAGTTTTGCTTCCTCGCTTCACAGCTTTGGTACAGGTAGCTCTGAGTCAATGGTGGAGGCGGCGAGAGTCGAACTCG
>NZ_JFHJ01000257.1:0-1430 GCF_003666285.1 Mesotoga sp. HF07.pep.5.2.highcov
CGGGCAAAAAGAACCGCTTGGATAAGAAACGCTGTGCGATGGAGAAGCACGGTGACCGTTAAAGGTCCACCATCCTCCGATAAGAACTAAAAGCTCCTTCTAGAGTCTCAAGAAACGAGATCCCGTATAAGAGGATTACTGGAAGACAGTGCCTGCACAGAGATTTTATCACTCCGACCTGGCCGACAAGTCCGTCAAATTCTGGACTGCTCCGACAGTTTTCACTGGGAGATGTTCAAAAAGACTTTTGCTTTTCCAGATATTCTGTATGTTCCGTTTCTTTCAATCAGCAACCCTAATGCAGTAAGTCTTTCGATTGTGGAATAGGAGGTCGTTCTTTTGATTGCATTGCTTTTCAATAGATCGAGTAGTTCTTCTTTATTTCCAGAGAAGTCCGATGCCACTTTCAGTGTTCTTCTCTGAATTTCTGTGAGTGCCAGATCTCCCATGTATTCTCTTACTATCTTCTTTACCGATTCGTTTGCGTCGCTTACAGATATGAACTTCGCACCTGCATTATCGAAAACCACTTTCTGAGCTATCCAGAGTGCATCCCGCGGATTACCGTCAGCGAAGCTAACGATCGGTTCCAGTGATTCCGGTCTGAACCATGAAGTGAGGTTGCCAAGACGCTTAAGAAGCAGCTCCTTTATATCCGAATCCGTCAGCTCACTCAGGAATACTACATCCTTTATCACGTTCTCAAGATTGCCCGATTCGTTCCATTTCATCCTGTCCTGTCTGTAGTCCCTGTAAATACCGTAGGGCAACGAAAACAATACCATCAATTTGTCCTGTTGTAGTTCAAGCTTCAAAGAATCGAGAACACTAATGACATCCTGCTTGCTTTCTTTATCAAGTTCATCTATTACCAGTAGAACCTTGCCGTAGTTCATGACCAGTGTCTCGAGTAGAGTTCGCAGTTTTTCATGAGCGGCAAAAACGTTGAATCTCGGCATTTTCTGCTTCTCAATGCTGACTCCGCCGCTTCCGAAGAGAGAGACTCCCAACGATGCGCCCTTTATAATCGAGACTTGCTCGACGATCCATTCTTCCGTTCCTTTCGCGGTAGCGCTCACTTTGCCGGAAGAGTCCTTTTTGAGCACGTTGGACAGGCTAAAAAGCAGGTCGTAAAGAATCGTTTCCCGATTGTCCCTGTGGATCAACGAAACACTCAGCTTCTTTATATTTCCGGAATCAAGAACGTTCAGCACGGTAGTCTTTCCTATTCCAGTTTCTCCAGAAATGCCAAATATGCCGAAAGGCTGATATTTTATGAGAAGCTCGAGAGATCGAATCTCTTTACGACGGTTGATAAGACTGTGATTTTCTTCACGTTGAAGAGGCCTATCTACCAGTGCCCGTACTATCTTCCCTATGTCCAAGAACAACACCTCCAAAGCGATTATATCACTCCGACCTGGCCGACA
>NZ_JFHJ01000321.1:0-2088 GCF_003666285.1 Mesotoga sp. HF07.pep.5.2.highcov
CAATCCCCATGGAAGAAGAATACATCAGAAGCTCAAAGTAGACAAGTATTAGACTTTCGCGGGGTTGGAGGTTGGGCGTGGCAGGTTGGAAAGAGGAAAGTCAGGGGAGTTGTAAGACCGTGGTTGGGGGTCGGAGGTCGGGGGTTCGTAAGAGCAAGAGAAACTGGTTGACCGAGTTTAGTGGTTCTCCGAAGAAAAGACCTGTTTTTCGTTCCAGAGCGAGGATCTGTTATTCGTTCTACGGATTCACTAAGCGTTAAAGAGCAGCGCTAAACGTCTCTCAGAACCGGGATGCTGAAACAAGTTCAGCATGACGAATTATTTCGTCTTTGGAATCAGCAAACGCTGTCATACCCATCTCGCATTCTCGCAATAACCGTCAGTTGTCATCCCGCTGAGCCTGCCCTGAATACATTAACTTCGTCATCCCGTGATGTATTTGCACGGGATCTCGAATTTTAGATCCGCTGTTCGCTGAAAAGCAAAGAACCGTTGATCGCTGGAAAGAGCCGTTACTAGCCTGTGTGGGGCCTCTAATTACGGTCATCCCGAACTTGTTTCGGGACCTGCACTTTTGAAGCGTGGTTCGGGGTGGGAGGTTGGGGTTCGTAAGAGCAAGAGAAACTGGTTGACCGTTGAGCGGTTCTCCCTTCTCCGAAGAAAAAACCCGTGCTTCGTTCCGACGCTCCGCGTCCAGGTTCTTCGTTCTTGGTTGAAGTAATGAAGCAAGAGCATCAAGATTCCGACCAGGAGCTTTGTCGGAATGACGGCATTTGACGTTTCTTTACTTTAGGGTTCGCAACTTGGAACAGACAACTTGCGACTGCTATTCATTAAGGACCAAGGACGGTGGGACCGCTTACGAACAACGACTTTCAATTCTACTTTCTCAAACCGGAACTTCTCTCCAGGAGGCAAACGACAGCATTTGATATTGCTTCGGACTATAATAGTTGAATATGCGACCATCCGAGAGGTGAGCTATGGCAAAAGATATACATAAAATGCTTGGCGAGGAGAGAATTGGAAGGCTTCTTCTCAGTCTTTCTTTGCCTGCTACTATCGGCATGCTTGTCCAGGCTATGTACAACTTCGTTGACACAATCTTTGTTGGAAGAGGTGTCGGATCGATGGGAATCGCAGGCATCTCGATCTCCTTGCCTGTTCAAATATTCGTTATGGCATTCGCTCAAATGTTCGGAATCGGTGGCGCTTCCGTGATATCGAGGTCGCTGGGTGAAAGGGACCACAAAAAGGCGAGACGAGCCGCCGGAAACGTAATGGTTTTCTCGGTCGCCTTCGGATTGGTAATGACTCTCCTAGGACAGTTCTTTTTAGATCAACTGCTTATAATGCTCGGTGCTAGTGAAGCCATCATTCCGTATGCAAGAGAATACCTGGGTATAATTCTTCTTGGAAGCGCTTTCTTTTCTTTCGGTATGGCCATGAATCATGTGGTGAGGGCTGAAGGAAAACCGAAAATAGCGATGGCCGCAATGTTGATCTCTGCCGTTCTCAATATTATACTTGACCCCATTTTTATTTTCTCTCTAAATTTGGGGATTTGGGGCGCGGCTTTGGCGACCGTTCTGTCTCAAGCTGCCACTTCAATCTATGTTCTCTTCTACTTCTTAAGTGGGAAAAGCTTGCTGAGAGTCTCTTTAAGATCGCTGATCCCCGAATGGAGAATCATGAGGGAGACTGTCTCGGTAGGACTCTCCGCCTTTTCAAGACAGGTAGCCGGCAGCCTTCTGGCCGTGGTTCTCAACAATTCGCTGGTTTTCTACGGAGGAGATATTGCCGTTGCAGTTTATGGAGTGATCAACCGACTTCTGATGGTTTTTATCATGCCCATGTTCGGCGTAAACCAGGGATTTCTTCCAATTGTCGGATACAACTATGGCGCCAGAAAAATGAGACGGGCGAGAGAGTCTGTCAAACTTGCATCTGCAGTTACTACAGTGATTGCTCTTTTCTCGTCAATAGTCATGTTTCTGTTCGCGAGACAACTCATATCAATTTTCACCGATGAAACAGAGCTTATTGAGTCCACCATTTATGCACTCAGAATAGTTATCCTTGCCACCC
>NZ_JFHJ01000395.1:0-4483 GCF_003666285.1 Mesotoga sp. HF07.pep.5.2.highcov
GCAAAATTCATTGTTAAGTATGAAGCCGAGTAAAGAATTACCCATATTCTAGAATTGCCCGCGATCTTCTGCTCCGCACAATTCTGCGGTTTGACGTAACCTTTTTTCTTCATGGTGGCAAGATGACGATCGCGGTTCCACGCAAGAATGTACCATATGTAAAGACTTATCGTCATTCCGATTACCGACATGGTCATTGATACCGTGGCGCTTGAGAAAAAAATCGAGGCGTAAGTTAAGAAGCCGCCCACAAAGAAAATATAAGGTGAAAGTCTGATCAATTCCTTCCCACCATCTCTTTCGTAAGATCAACTGTAATCGATTCGAACTTTCTGTATGTGACCATTCCCGGTTTAGCTCCTTTTGGCTTTTTTACGTTTTTCACTTCAGTATGTGCTACCTCTACCTTTCCAGACTGCCTTCCCCTGGAATACTTTGCTGCTAGAAGAGAACCATAAAGAATCGCCTCTGGAGTGATCTCTTTTCCAGCTTTTTTAAGTATAACATGTGCTCCGGGAATGCCTCTTGCATGGAACCAGATATCGTCCCTTGAGGCGTTCTTCGTTATTTCATCATTCTCAATGTTGTTCCTTCCAACGAGAAATTTAAACCCGTTTCTTTCGAAGACTCTCGGGCCAGACTTCTGTGACCTCTTCTTTCTCTTTTTATCTATCTTTTCTTTTCTTTTTATGCCAGCTTCTTCCAGTTCAGAAGAGAACTCCCGAACGTCTTCCAGCGATTCTGCCTGTGAGACCATTTCCTTTAGCTGATCAAGGTAGTTTACTTCGTCACGCAAAACTCTTAACCTTTTCTTTAGTTGAATCTCCTTGCGCAGAGATTTGCTGTAATATTTGAAAAAAAGCTGCGCGTTTTCCGATGGCGTTAGCCTACTGTCCAGAGAGATTTCGACTGTTTCACCTGTCTCCCAGTCTTCAAGCTCCACCGTTTCCCTTCTTTCTCTTAGCCTATATAGATTTGCGGTAATAAGTTCTCCGTATTTTTTGAAATCCCTGTAATTCTCAACTTCTGACAGTTCCGTTTCTAACTTATCGATCAACTTGAAAAGACGTTTGAACGATTTGTCAATCTTCCTTATTATTGACTGCTTTCTCCTGTCAACCTCTGTTTCTGCTCCTGAAGATTTTATTGCGCGTCTAATAGCTTCCGACGCCCCAACCTTTTCGCAACGGCCTTTATGATCGAGAGGTATGGGTGAGATTTCAGCTCCCTTTGTCCCGTCAATCACAAAAAGCGATCTTCCGTTGGTGTCCAGAGAAAGGCTCATTAGGAATTCTGCAACCTCATCAAGACGTTCTTCCCGAAGACTGGATGGAACAACATCTTCAATCTGCAAGAAGCCCACGATATTCTCTGCGGTTGCTCTCGAAAAGCCTGTAAACGACTTCATTATTGCTCTTGAAAGGGTATCTCCTGAGTGAAGGAGCGTTAGAGTAATATTTTCTTTAGACAGGTTTCTAAGAGATTTTCCTGGACTATCTGGCGGATAATACTTCACATTTCTGGCGAGAGTTCTCTTTGAGCTGATCATCTCTCTAAATACCTGTAGTATTCTTTCCTCCTCGTCAAGTACCATGATGTTAGACCCTGGCCCAATGAATTCTGCGATTACCGAGTATTTGTTTCTTTCTCCAAAGGCATCTCTACCTTCAAAATCCATTCTTGTTATTCTATCCATGTCTAACTGAGCGATTTTTGTCAGAAAGAAGCCGTTGATGTGTCTTCTCAAAAAGAGACTGAAAGGGGTCTCGATCGATGGAGAATTCTGATTTCTGTTGCTCTCAATTATATAAGGCGATGATGGATTGAGAGAGATTTCAATTCCCCTTTTCGAGAATTTGAAGAAGAACTCGCTTCTTCCTATTTGGTATACCTGTCTCAGTTGCTGACCAGAGACATCAGATATTTCAGCCAGGACTCTCTGGAGAATCAGACCATCGAACACCATTTCTCATTCAGCTCCTCTGAAGTAACAAAACTGTATCTTCCCTTGCAACCCTCAAAAAGGGAAAAGATCGCTGAGCCCGAACCAGTCATCATTGTCTTAATGGCACCGCCATTCTTATTAGAGAGCATTGAGTGGCAATCTCTTATCATGGGAAAGCGATCAAAGATGGACTTTTCGAACGTATTGTAAGACATACGCCTTACAGCTTCAATGTCATGACTTTTAAGGGCAAGGTAGTATTTCTCAGCCATTTCACAATCGAGATGCAGTTCGGGGTTATCTTCATCTATGAACTCGTAAGCAAGGGGAGTTGAGACCTCAATGCCGGGGAAGGAAAGTTCGACTGAATATCCAGAGACATCACCGGGAAAACTCAAGATCTCTCCCCTTCCTGAAGCTATCGCCGTTCCTCCTTTGAGAAAGAAAGGTACGTCGCTGCCAACATTTGAGGCGATTCTCAAGACTCGCTCTTCATCAATCTTGAAAAGCCCCGCTAAATACTTCAGGAGTGCTGCGGCATCTGAACTTCCCCCACCCAGTCCTGCGCCCGAGGGGATTCTCTTCTTCAATTCCAGACCTATTTCTATTCTCCGGTCTATCTCACTCTCTATTTGCTCAATGACTTTATAAAGAGTGTTCTCCTTGTCCCAGCGGAGAGATGTATTGCATTTGAAGTATAACTTCCTCGTATCATGCTTTACGAACAAATCGTCGTAGAAATCGATTGCCTGGAAGACAGTGCTAATCTCGTGGAATCCGTCGCTTCTCCTCTTACCTACCGCAAGGCAAAGGTTTATTTTTGCCGGGCATATCAGTTTAACAGAAGATAATCTAGAACTATTTGAGACCATGTTTCCATACTCTCCCTGTATTCTGAAAGAACTTTAATTTCAGCCATTGCACCAGTGAATTTTTCCTTTTCATTGAAGCCGCCGAAATCCACTTCAGCTATATAAACTACACCAATGTGGACTCTGCTGACCTCAGTCTGTAGATCATTTAGGATTCCCAAATAATCCATGCTGTGGATTTTCACAGATACTTCTTCGCGAATTTCGCGCTGGAACCCGTTCTCAAAGGCCTCCCATGGAAGCCCTCCATCCTCTGGATTTATGTGTCCACCCACTCCAATCGAATATAGTTCATGAAGGCGAGCTTCGCCCTGCTTTTTTGTCCTCTTCATGAGAAGATACTCGTCGCGATTCCTGAAAACCGCGTACGGTATGATCTGCCTCATCGATTCATCGTTTTCTGCTTCAGAGCGACGTACAAATCTTCCGAATCTCTCAACTTTCATCTTTATCTCATCTAAAGGAAGAGCCAGCAACCCGTTGCGGGTTGCCAGCTCTCCTAGACACTCAACATCGACTACGAGAACTCTTTCTTCCAAAACTTTCTCCTTTACTACCAGACCATCTCAGCGCCCTTAACGGTGTAGAAGGGAGGTATTACATTACTAGGGCTAACCGTATTAAAATTAGCTACAACTACAGCAAAGTAATAATCATCATCCCAGAGAGTTCCATATTTCCATTCATGAAGCAATGCTACTATGGGATTAATTACTGCCTCTTCTCGGAAATCATTGCTTGCTTCAGAAAGATAGAATTCGTTCTTAATATTGAATATCTGAGTTGCCCTGTAATCTTCGCGGTTTATCTTGACGAGGAAAATTTGTGTGTCTGAATCATAAAAAACGTTTTGGGAAACGTACAGTGACACATCCCAGTCTTCTACTCTCCATCCTGAGTCCAACCCTACAAGGCTATGCGGTTCGATGCGCATTTTAAATCGGTTGTAAGCAATATCTACAGACTTGAACGAGTTTTCCATTTCTGTAGTGACAGATGTCGAACTGCTGTTCACAACATAGAAGGGATCACCGTGGAATACAACTTGCGCAGGTGGAAGATCACTCTCATTTTTAGGATACACTTCCCAACCTATTCTGTTGTAGTAAGCAGTTGGACGAAGAGCTTTGTTGAGTTTGTAATATACGGGAGTCCTTGTAGAGTTTGATCTATTTCCATTTAGATAATCCTCAAACCACAAGTCAGGCATATTGAACCCAAGATCCTTCTCGAAGACCTCAACCAATACGTCTGGTATCTCACTAACGTGTTTCACAATTTCTGAACTGTAGTTCCCGTGTTCTCCACTTACACTGGTTCCGGAGATTTTAGCAGTAATTTTGATTTCGAAGTTCTCGTAGACTGGAAGATAGACAACCGCTTTCGAGTTCTTGGTGCTCGGTATTACTTTGACCAGATCGTTACTCGATGTCCAGCTACCATCTTGAGGTTTAATCTCCACTGACCACTGGTAGTTCGACGATGGATCTGGAGTAAACAGTCGTTCGAAGGCTTCAATAACGACGGGTTTTCCCGGTTCCCATCCGATTTTCTGCTCTAGAAGCAAAATACTTCCCTTAACTGGGAAACAAGAAGAAATTGCAAACGCAACTATTGTGAGCGCACCCAGCATCAAGAACAACTTTGCTCTTTTCATTTCCATCCC
>NZ_JFHJ01000383.1:0-1223 GCF_003666285.1 Mesotoga sp. HF07.pep.5.2.highcov
CTTATAAACAGCAGAAACGTTATAAGCGACGAGGTCCTGGAGAGGTTCATCTATGAATACATCAACTCACAGACAGTTCCAGAGATAGTCTTCACCTGGCAGGGAGGGGAGCCCACACTACTTGGAATCGACTTCTTCAAAAAGGTTGTCGATTACGAGAGGCTTTACTGTCCTCCGGGCAAGAAGATTGCCAACGATCTCCAGACAAACGGAACGCTGCTGGATGAAAAGTGGTGCTCGTTTCTCAAAGAACACAACTTTCTCGTTGGAATAAGCATCGACGGCCCGGAGAGACTGCATAACGTCTACAGAAAAAGCAGGAGCGGCGGTCCGACCTTCCAGAAGGTCCTCAATGCTGTAAGACTTTTGCACAAGTACGAGATTCTTTTCAATACCCTGACCGCGGTTAACAGAATAAACGCGAAGTATCCTGGAGAGGTGTATCGCTTTTTGAGGGATACAGCCGGTTCAACCAGAATGCAGTTCATCCCTATAGCAGAACCGAAGGTATTCAAAAGTTCGCCCACTACATTCATTCCCGAAGACAGTATGCCGATTACAGGATCTACTGAAGCCCTGCCAGGTAAGCACGCTTCGCTCGTTGCCGACTGGTCGGTCGTTCCTGAAGACTACGGGAGTTTTCTCAACGGGGTTTTCGATATCTGGTACAGGGAGGATATTGGCAAGGTTTTTGTCTTCCTCTTTGAGTGTGCCCTTGCCCAGTGGCTCGGGATGGAGGTATCGTTGTGCATCTTCTCTGAAACTTGCGGAAAGGCACTTGCGCTGGAGGCCGATGGAAGCCTGTACTCCTGCGATCACTTTGTCTATCCCGAGCACAGGCTCGGAAACATTAAGGACCGGAGGTTGCTCGAAATGGTGACTTTGACATCACAGACTGTCTTCGGGGTTTCGAAAGCTGCCACACTGCCGGAATACTGCAACAAGTGCGAATACCTTTTCGCCTGTCACGGAGAATGCCCGAAGAACAGATTTGTCAAAACGCCAGACGGAGAACCGGGACTGAACTACCTTTGCTCCGGACTGAAAAAATACTTCTCCCATATAGATCCATACATGAAAAAGCTTGCCGAAGAGTATCGGTCGAGAAAGTGAGAGAGTCCGGAACTCATCTTACCGAAGTGTGTTCAGTGATTCAAGTAACTTGTCCAGGACTGAGTTCACCGTGTCTCTTTTCTTCTCCGAAATTGAATTAGCAGTCGGAC
>NZ_JFHJ01000684.1:0-2127 GCF_003666285.1 Mesotoga sp. HF07.pep.5.2.highcov
CCTCCGGACAATGCCCGTTTTATTGCTGTGTCCTGGGGATTGAACGCATCGACAACGGAGACATCCGGAGTAAGGGGATCCGTCGCTTCGTTTCCGTCACCATAGTAGCCCCCAACCCCCTCTTCGTAAATACCAATGTGTGAGTGGGCATCAATGAATCCCGGAAATACGTACTTGCCCGAAACATCGATAACTTCAGCCCCAGGCTCTTCGAGTCCTTGTCCTATCCGTTCGATCTTTCCCTTGTTCATCAAAATATCACCTACGAAGGACTCAGAAGTGATGGGGTAAATAGTCCCGTTCTTTAGTAGTATTGACATACAGGTCCTCCTTTATTGAAAGTTATACAATAATTGTATCAGAAGTGATACGTATCGGAAACTTATGACTGCCTTTGATTTCAACAAGGCTTTAGGAAGGGAATAAATATGCTTGAGGATGCGGTTGGAAAACAGTATTCGAGAAACGATGTGGAGAGGAACTGCGCAGAGGCAATGGTATATGGAGCGAACGATGAGTACGGCCTTGACCTGCCCCAGGAGGCCTTCTTCACGATGGGCGCCTTCGGAGGAGGCATGAGAATCAAGAGTATCTGCGGAGCCGTCACAGGTTCACTTGCAGTACTTGGAATCCTCTTCAACAGCGAGATCTATGAAAAACAAGAAAGAATGAAACGAATAGCAGAGGAGTTCATTGCCGAATTCGAGAAGAGATACGGTCATCTCGAATGCTCAGTGCTAAGAGACAAGTACCGTGATCCTGTGATCGGATGTGAAACAACTGTACGAATGGCGGCTCGGGTTCTCGAAGAGATTATTCAAAAGTACAGGAGAGAGATTACGTACAGAGCGAAGTGAGTCTTCCATAAAACATTCGACGCAAGGCGCCGAAGATCATCGGCGGACGCAAGGCTGGCGAAGACCACGCCAGGTCGCAATGCCCGCTTCGCGGGGAGGATTTTCAGAACCAGTATGCTCAGCCTGGCCAGTCTCGCCTTCGGCGAGGCCAGTTCCGGCTATGCCGCGAAAGAGCAGCGTCTAGGAACGGGTTATAAAGTGCGGGTTATAAAGATCGGGTTGTAGAAGCGTGTTATAAGAACCGGTTTATGAAGAGCGGGATGCTGAATCAAGTTCAGGCTAATTTGTCGGCTAATTCGGACGGTCTGACCCTTGATTATTGGAGAATAATATAAGGACACTAGGGTTTAACTAACACTTCCTCGAAATTGCTTTGAATTTGAGAGAAATCAATCGGTGAATTGTAATTCAGAGATCCATGAGGCCTCAGTTTGTTATAGAAACCAAGATAGACATTGAATTTCTTGCATAGATCGTTTAGATTGAGAAACTCGTTGTTTTCAACGAATTCCCTTTTCAAGGATGAGAAGAAGGATTCAATATAAGCCTGTGAATTAGGATTTCTCTTCATTCCGAATTCGTGTGCAATCTCTTCTTCATTCATGAATATACCCGTGTTGATTGCTCTGAACTGACTTCCATTATCTGTTCTAATGAACTGAGGTCTTCCCCTGTTCTCAATCAAGAGTTTAATTAGCTCAATGAAGTCCTCTTTTTTGCATGAGGTTCCCACATAAGTTCCGACTACGTTCCTGTCGTAAACGTCCAGGACAGTTAGTATGGCCACAAGCTCTTCTCTGGTCTTTACAAAGGTTATATCCGCTTCCCACAGTTGATTCTTCTCGGTTACCTTCATTGAACTGCTTCTTCTTACAGGGTGTTTATCTCGCTTCTTGTATTTTCCTACAAGGCCAAGCTTCTTCCTGATTCTATGTAGCTTCTTGTGGTTTACTCTTATCCCGTAATAAGTGAGAATGTATCTCGACAGCTTCTTTGAACCAAGGAACTTCAAATAGTAAATCTCTTCAAGTTGCGAATCTGCATTTGAGATATAGATCAAAAGCTTCTCTAACTCTTCGTCGTCTGTGGTTCCTCCGAAATCGTTGAATGAATAACCTCTGTTCTTTCTCTTGTATATTTCTCCTGCAATAATGAAGCCTGGATTCCTGGTGCGATAGTAACTGCTTGAGGGTATTCCAAGTACCTTTAGCAAATACGTGATCGAGAAGCCCCAGGATCTGTATCTCTCAACAATCAGAAGAAGCGTTAT
>NZ_JFHJ01000565.1:0-2784 GCF_003666285.1 Mesotoga sp. HF07.pep.5.2.highcov
GCTGCGTCAGTCTTGAAGTCGAGGGCCGAGAAGCTATCATCGAAGAGGAGTATCTTCGGCCTCTTCAGAAGCGCCCTGGCTATGGAGAGCCTCTGCTTCTGCCCTCCAGACACGTTTGTCCCGCCCTGGGAAATTGGCGAGTCAAACCCTTCTTCCTTCGCCCTTATGAATTCGAGGGCCTGGGCGATCTCCGCAGCCCTTTTGATTTCTTCATCGGAGGCATTCTCATTGGCGTATCTGAGGTTCGATTCAATAGTTCCGCTGAAGAGGATGCCCTTCTGGGGGACGTAGCCTATCTTGTCTCTAAGCTCATGTTGATTTACTTCCCGGATGTCAATTCCGTCCACCAGCACCTGACCGCCACAGACATCGTAGAACCTCGGTATCATGTTCAGAAGCGTAGATTTCCCCGAGCCGGTCGAGCCTATGATCGCCGTCGTCTGTCCCGGCAGGGCCGTGAAGCTTATGTCGTTCAGAATGTTTTTCTCGGCACCAGGGAAGCGGTAGCACACGTTCTTGAATTCGACAGTTCCCTTGAAATCACTACCAAATTTCTTCGGTTTTTTTGGGTCTTTTATCTGGGGGTCGACCTCGAGGATCTCGGAGATTCTGGCTGCTGAAACAGAGGCCCTTGGGATCATTATGAACATCATTGTAAACATGAGAAAGGCGAATATGATCAACATGGTGTACTGGATATAGGCCATCATATCTCCGACCTGCATGGTTGAGGCCTCTATCTGGTGCGCGCCCACCCAGACGATGAGGAGCATAGTACCGTTCATCACAAACATCATCGCCGGCATCATCACTACCATCACCCGGTGAACGAAGAGGTCGGTTCTTGTCAAGTCCTTGTTCACGGTGTCGAATCGCTCTTCTTCAAACTCCTGGGTGTTGAAGGCCCTGACGACCATGAGACCGGAAAGATGTTCCCTTGTAACCAGGTTCAGCCTGTCTATAAGCTTTTGTATCTTCTTGAATTTTGGCAGGGCTATGGCGAACACGATTCCAATCAGGCCTAGCATTATGATGACGGCAAGTGCAATAATCCAGGACATGGAAGTACTCTTCTCAAGAGCCCTTATGATTCCTCCGACACCGATGATCGGGGCGTAGAATGCCATCCTAATCAGAAGAACAATCACGAGCTGGATCTGGGTTATATCGTTTGTTGTTCTGGTTATGAGCGAAGCCGTAGAAAACCTGGCAAATTCGGAGTTTGAGAAGTTCTCGACCTTCTCGAAAACGTCTCTTCTCATCCTTCTGGCCGAGGCGGCTGCTATCTTCGAAGCGATGAAGGCAACCATGATTGTGGACAGTGTGCTCAGCAGAGTCACGAGAACCATGACCAAGCCCGTGCTGAGCACGTAGGCGCTCTGGAGCTTAGTAGTGTCCACGCCGAGCTCTTCGTAGATTTCCTTCACGACGAGCGCAGCCGACTGGCTGACGATGTTTTCACCCATGACTTCGACCATGCTGTCGATCTGATTTAGCATTTCGAGCCTCTGAGCCTCGGGCATCAGCCTCATAAGGAGGAATACGTTTGCCCCCTCGGGGATGTTGAAGCCCTCAGGGGGCGCGAAACTACCGTTTGACCCAGTCATGCCGTTCTTGACTCCGGAGTAAGCCATGAGGGCTTTGCCAAAGATCAGACTGAGGGCCTGCCGGTCTTCAATCTCTCCGGGTTTTAGCACATAGACATCTTTGCTCTCCAGCGCAGGGTACTTCTTGAGGTTTTCTTCGTAAGTGGCGGAGTCTTTTGTTATGAGATCGTAGTGGCTCAGAGCTTTTTGCTTATCTTCTCCGCTCATGAACAGCGAGACGTTATCAAAAGCCTCTTTGCTAATGGCCTCCGGGACTGCGTCTTCGATACCGCCCTGCTGGATTCCGACATTTACGATATTCGACATGTAGTCTGGAAGGGCCAATTCCGCCATCGCCTGAACGAAGAGCAGGGCCACTGCGACAATGATGAAGACAGTGTAGGGTTTAAGGTACCGAATCAGTTTGAGCATCGGCTTCGTCCCCTCTCTCTGGGTTCTTGCGATTCTTCAAGTATCTTCTCCAGCTTTTCGAGCCCTCGAATGATGGAATCAACGTCTTCTTCTGTCATGGTTGACAATGCTTTTCTCATCTTTTGCGCAAAGGCATTGAGACCTTTCTTAACTGGTTGGCGATACTCGTCCGCAAGACTTATCATCACGATTCGCCTATCTTCGTCACTTCTCTTTCTTTGGACGATCTTCTTTTCGACGAGCCTGTCGATTATCCCAGACACCGTGCTATTTGAAAGATCGAGTTCTTTACTTATATCGCTTACCTTCATATCGCCACGTAGGTTCAGCACTCTCATAACAAGGATCTGTGATTGGGTCACGCCCATCTTTTTGAAATCACTTTCGAAATTCTGCTTTACAACCGACATTATCCTCTTGACAAGCGTCAGCATCTCTTGTATTCTAGAGCTTTCCTCCAACAAAACCACCTTCTATGCACATCATTCGAACTTTCGCATACGAATACTTAGACTTCGAATATTTCGCATACGAAATATATTGTACAGTAGAAACACAGATGTGTCTATGACGAAAAAAAGAGAAGTCGTAAACTTTGTGGAACAAGCCAGATTCTTTGCTCCTACAAAGTAATTTCTAGGGTCTGGCAGAAGCGAGATCCGTGCAGAGTCTGGAAAAGGAAGATCCCGCACAGGAGCACTAAGGACTGACAGTTGGAGAGTCTTGAACAGGTCGTTTTCAGGGCAGGCTTTACGCGATGACAATT
>NZ_JFHJ01000106.1:0-1185 GCF_003666285.1 Mesotoga sp. HF07.pep.5.2.highcov
TCCAGAAAGAATGGATTCCTGATATCCGACACGATGAGACCCACAGTCTGGGTCTTTCTTGTCTTCAGGGATTTTGCGGAGGAATTGGGAATGTAGTTCAATCTCTCGGCCGCGTCGACTATCTCTTTCCTCAGGGAAGGACTCACTCCCGGCTCATCGGAAAGCGCTCGCGATACGGACGACGGTGATATGTTCAATTCGTTTGCTATGTCTTTTATCGTTGTCTTCTTCATCACTGGGGATCGCAACCTTTCGCAAACGTTTGCGTTCATTTTCATTATACTATGGGTCGTCCTTGATTGAAAAGCAAAGTGGTAGCAGACAGACGTAGAGAGAGCTCAAGTAGAATAAGTCAGTCTTTGTGTGTTTTCCTTGATAGGGAGAGTATTCCAAGTATGTTTGGATTGGGTTCTATAGAGGAAAGCTCAATCTTTACCTTCTTTCCTGGAACTCTGTAGTAGTTCTCTTCAATGGTCTTGAGTATTCTGTCGAAATAGTACCGGTTCTTCCCGAGACTTCCTCCGATTACCAGTACCGAAGGATCGAGAGAATCTATGAGGTTGCAGAGAAAGCGTCCAAGAGTTTCAGAAGCTTCGGTTATCATTTCTTTGAAGACCGGCTCGTTCAACTCTGCGCGATCTGTTATCTCTTTTGTGCCGATCTCGATTCCAAGTGAATCATGTGCTCTAATTTCAAGGCCCCTGCCGCCTGAAATTGCTTGCAGGCAACCGCGACGACCACAAGTGCAAAGCGGGCCATCCGCTTTCACTATTGTGTGGCCGATCTCTCCCGCTGCGTTGCTTGCTCCCCGCAAGATTTTCCCCCGGACGACCATTCCCATTCCTATTCCCGTACTGACGGTAACGTAGATGAGCGACTCAATATCCTTCCTGAATTCCCATTCTCCAAAAGCCGCTGCATTACAGTCGTTTTCGATTACACCTTCGGTACCGAGAAAGGAGGAAGCTCTTTTGAAGAGCTCCACGTCTTTCCACCCGAGGTTCGGCGACCAGATCAACTTGCCCTTTTCGGGACTGACGGCACCTGCCGTGCAAAGCCCCCAGCGGTTTATATTTCTACTTCCTTTCATGCGAAGACAGATGTTACTAAGTCGCTCGAAGAAACTGTCAATTCCTTCAGCTGGCCTGGTGGGAAATTCTTCCGATGAATAAGGCTCCACTTCTT
>NZ_JFHJ01000378.1:0-2503 GCF_003666285.1 Mesotoga sp. HF07.pep.5.2.highcov
CAGTCTAAGAAACATGGCACCTATATTATATCACTATAACTAAATACAAGTCAAGTACTAACAAAATGACAAGCAAACACACATGGCACCGCATTTCAAAAACGATTTAAATATCTACAACGAACTTATGCACCTTTCAGAACTTATTCCTACTATTTATTCTCTTTTGCTGTCAAAGTTGAGCGTAAGCGAATTGTGTGGGGAGATCGGCTCTGCCATGAAGCTCTCTCAGTCGCAGATAAACGTCCTGAAAAGAGCCGGATATTTGCATGACATAGGTAAGATCGTACTCGACGAAAGCATCCTTTCTAAGGATACTTACACGGCTTTGACAGAGGAAGAAAGAGAGAAGATAAAGCAACACTCCATTGTTGGTTATCGAATTTTGAATCTCTTCGACGAAACCTTAGACATTGCCGAGTACACTTACAGCCATCACGAAAGGTGGGATGGAAGCGGCTATCCGAGAGGTCTTAAGGGTGAGCAAATACCTCTGATATCACGGATAATATCCATAGCGGGAGCCTACGATCGCGTAATGAACAGGGTGGAGGGCACGTTAGAAGAAAAGAGGGAAGCTGCGTTAAAGGTGATAAGAGAAGACGCCAGAAAGCAATTCGACCCGAATATCGCCAGGTTGTTTATTCAAATGATGGACGGAAAGAACGCTTAGGCGAAATGAAAAGCCTGTATTCTTGAACTAATGATGATGCGTAGATTCACCAGATCGTACAGATGGTGATCTGATTTTTCGGAAGAAAGTCCCTAATCAAGAGAATCCCGATCCACTTACGGATTGCACCGTCTTGATGCAGTGACATATCACGAGGGCGACAGACTCTCCTCTGATACAACTCAAGAACAAGGACTCACCTAGAAAGCTTAATTGTGATTCTGCTGGTAAGGGCCTGCTAGATGCAGAACGGCAAGTCTCGTTTTGGACAGTGGCTTGAAGCTGCTCCGCCTTCGGAAGGTCAACTCAGTTCGATTCGAAAGTGAATCCCGATTCAGTTATCTGCACACAGGCGGAAACAACATCTCGATCGTACAGAACTCCGGCATTCTTTTTCATTTCAGAGAGCGCCTCCACAAAACTAAGGTGCGAACAAGCACGAGAGCAGAACCACAACTTCATATAAAGGCTTTTCGGATTTGCAACACCGTTTTTCTCGAAAAGGATTGGTTGAAATGTGGCTACAAATCCCGATCAGGCGTCTATGAAGTTAAAGAACGCATCGAGCGTAGTGGTCATCTCCGATCTTCTTCATAGGGGGTATCTCGAGTGAACAAACCTCTTTGGCGAAGGGGCATCGTGGGTGGAAGCGACAGCCGTTCGGCGGATCGATCAGAGAGGGTATATCTCCTCCCGTAATGAGCGGTTTTCGTTTTAGACCCGTTTCTGGGGCCGGTGCCGCCGATTTAAGAAGCTTTGTGTAAGGGTGGAAAGAGTTCGTAATTATCTCTTCTGCAGGACCGATTTCCATGATCATTCCCGCATACATGACGATTATCCTGTCGCTCATGTATCTGGCGCCTGCCAAATCGTGAGTGATGTATATGAATGAAACTCCATGGCTTTCTTTGAGACTTAGCATCATATTCATTATGCTCATCCTGTTTGACACATCCAGCATTGAGGTTGGCTCATCGGCCAGTATAAGGTCCGGTTCGACGGCAAAGGCACGGGCTATGTTGACCCTCTGCCTCTGTCCACCGGAGAGCTCGTGGGGGAACTTCCTCTTGAACTGATCGGGGGGTTCAAGGCCTACCTGTGTCAATGTGCTGTCGACCTTTTCACTGACGGCCTTCCTGTCCTCGGCAATCCTGTGAATAACGAAGGGCCGTTCCATGATTCTACCTATTGTGCGCGTCGGGTTCAGCGCCCCGAATGGATCCTGAAAGATCATCTGAACTCTCTTGTGATACTTTAGTTCTTCTGTGCGAGTCATTTTGCCGCTCAGCTCTCTGCCTTCGAAGACTACGCTCCCCTCTGTTTGTCTGTATATACGTGATATCACGTTAGCCGTCGTGGTCTTTCCACTGCCGGACTCTCCGACAATCGCCAGGACTTCGCCGCTTCTCAGAGAGAACGATATGTCGTCCATTGCGTGAACAAATTTGCCGTGTCTCCTCAGTGAGTTCACGGGAAAGTGTTTTCTTACTCCCTCGAGGACCAGAATGTCGCCGCTCACAGGTTTTCAGCTCCTTTGTGCAGGAAACACGCTACACTGTGCCGAGGGTCCACTTTTTGAAGAGCCGGGCAGGACTTTTCGCAAATGTCCATTGCATGAGGGCAGCGTGGATGGAACCTGCAACCTTCAGGCGGATTTAGAAGGTCGGGCGGTTTTCCCTCTATCCCGCCCATTCTGGTAATCTTGCCAGTGAGGGATGGAAAGGAGTTCATGAGTCCTATTGTGTAGGGGTGGAGCGGCATGTTGAACAACTCATCGGAGTTGCCGTACTCCACTATCTTGCCTGCGTACATTATTGCGAGAGTGTCGCT
>NZ_JFHJ01000539.1:0-1456 GCF_003666285.1 Mesotoga sp. HF07.pep.5.2.highcov
TGACTGAAGAACTTCAGATCATCAAGAGACCGAGAAGAGAAGAGGAGTACTTACCGAGAATTCCCGTTGTCGACTGGACGGAACTTGAAGAGGGAGACTACGTAGTCCATAAGGAGTATGGCATCGGGCGGTATCTTGGAGTGAGAACGGTAGAGAATATTCTGGGAACGAGAGAATATCTTCTACTTGAATACAGAGATGGGAACAAGATCTATGTACCGGTAGACAGGGTTGATCGGGTCCACAAATATATTGGAAGCACCGAAGGAATTCAGTTAAACTCCTTGCGCGGGACTGCCTGGACGAGACAGAAATCTAAGGTCAACAAAGAGGTAAAGGCCCTCATCTCGGACCTGTCGAACCTCTACGGATCTAGAGAAGTCACTTCCGGCATTCCACTCACTGGAGACAGCGAAATGGAGAAGGGCTTTCGTGACAGCTTCCCGTATGTCGAGACAGAAGATCAACAAAAGGCAGTACAAGAAGTAATGGAAGACCTTCAAAGCACCAAACCTATGGACAGACTCATAAGCGGTGACGCGGGCTATGGAAAGACCGAAGTTGCTTTACGCGCTGCGTTCCGAACGGTGGTCTCCGGAAAACAGGTGGCCGTTATGGTTCCCACTACGGTACTTGCCCGACAACATTACGAAAACTTCGAACGCCGGTTGAATCCCTTTGGAATAAGAGTCGAGATTCTCGACCGTTATCGGACCGATGTACAGCGAAACAAACTTTTGAAGAAACTCAAGAAGGGCGAAGTCGATGTTGTAGTAGGAACACACTCTCTACTTTCGAAAGAAGTGGGGTTTGCCGACCTCGGCCTCGTGGTGGTCGACGAAGAACAACTTTTCGGAGTCCTTCAGAAAGAGCATTTCAAGAAGCTCCGTCTTCAGGTCAACGTTCTCTCAATGAGCGCGACTCCGATTCCGAGAACTCTTTACATGTCTCTTTCGGGTCTGCGGGATCTTTCGATAATCTCCACACCGCCTGCGGGACGCACCTCACCAGAAATCTATGTTGGACAGATCAACGATAGACTGATCAGAACCGCGGTCCTCAGAGAGACCAATAGGGGCGGCCAGACGATCTTCGTTCACAACAGAGTGACCGAGCTGCAGGAGTTACTCTCTCGATTGAGAGACCTTCTGCCCGAAGTTAAGATAGACGTCGCCCACGGGCAAATGAACAAGACCGCATTTGAGCGAACAATCAGAGACTTCTATCTTGGCGAACTAGATATGCTTTTGTGCACAACGATAATCGAGAGCGGAGTCGACGTTCCTAATGCCAATACTCTTATAGTCGATGACTCTCATAGATACGGACTTGCCCAGCTTTATCAGTTGAGGGGAAGAGTTGGCAGAAGCAACAGAAGGGCATTCTCGTACTTTCTGTACGATCCAAAGAGATTGTCCGATCCGTCGAGAGAGAGACTGAAGGCTTTGAAGGAGTT
>NZ_JFHJ01000341.1:0-2348 GCF_003666285.1 Mesotoga sp. HF07.pep.5.2.highcov
AAAAACGCTATGCTCCGGATAGCGCTGGCTCCCTGTTCTCCTTTCTCGGTTACAGAGGAATCAATGATCAGAACTGCAGAGCTGGCCGAGAAATTTGACGTTCTTCTTCATACGCATCTGGCGGAGACTCGCGATGAAGACGACTTCTGCATACAGAAAAAGGGGCTGAGACCTGTCGAATTCATGGAGAAGGTTGGCTGGTTGAACAGGCGCAGCTGGTTCGCACATCTAGTATGGCTTAGCGATGAGGACATTAGAAAACTCTCTGAAAACGACTGTGGAATGGCACACTGTCCTTCATCCAATATGAGACTCGGGTCGGGAATTGCCCGTGTGAAAGAGATGAAGGAAGCAGGAATGAGAATCGGCCTTGCCGTCGACGGAAGCTCATCGAACGATACAGGAAACATGCTTTTGGAGATACGAAATGCTCTGATGCTTCAAAGGGTTTTGAAAGGTGCCGATGCTCTCACTCCCAGAGATGTTCTTGAATTTGCGACTCTTGGAGGGGCCCGGGTATTGAGAATGGATGATTTCATAGGATCGGTCGAGGTTGGAAAATCGGCGGACCTTGCTGCCTTTAGACTTGATACTCTGTCTATGTCAGGGGGACTCTCCGATCCTGTTGCATCTCTCGTTCTCTGTGATCCGCACAAAAGTGACATGGTCATGATAAACGGGAAGATCCGTGTCCAGAACGGAAGGGTAATCGATAGTGAACTTCCAGGTTTGATAAAGAGACACAACGAGATATCTTCGAAGCTGATCGGAGGGGAGTACTGATGATAGTTACAGTAGTTGATATTCAAGTCAAGAGTGAGTTTTTAGATAAATTCATAGAAGCCACTCGTGAAAATCACAAGAAGTCTGTAAGTGAGCCGGGTAATTTGAGATTCGACTTCCTTCAGGATAAAGCAGATCCATCCCATTTTTTTCTCTATGAAGCCTATGAATCCGAGGAAGCAGCTGCAAATCACAAGAGGACAGATCATTACAAGCGATGGAAGGAAAGAGTTGAGGAGTACATGGAGAGACCACGCAGGGGAACTCAAACAAGAGTAATAGAACCTGAGAGGCTGAGAGACTGGAAATGATCTCTGTTGCAGTCTGAGTTCGGGAGGGAGGTTTCAATGCTGATAGAAGAGTTCAGAAGGAGAATTGATGGTCTTAGGGAAGAGATATCTTCCAGAGGAGCCGGTGCTTTTCTGATAAGCAAGTGCTGCAATTTTTCTTGGGTAACTTTTGGAGCCAGGAGTCATATTACTCTAAATTCTACGGAAGGCGAGGCATCGGTTCTGGTAACACTTGACAGGGTTTACATTATCACGAACAATATTGAAAAGCAAAGGATACAGGAAGTCGAATTTCACGAGGAGCTTCTGGGTGAGTTTGGATTTCTTGAGTACAACTGGTTTGAGACTTATGGTGAAAAGAGGTTAATCGACAACCTGCTAAAAGGAAAGCTTCTCTCCGATACCGGAAGGTATGACAGCGAATACGTTGACCTAACAGAAATGCGCACAGTCCTCAGTGTTTATGAGATAGAAACCTACAGAGCTCTCGGAAGAGATTGTGATGATATCTTTTCTTCAATTATTCCGGGTTTGAAGAGGAATATGACCGAGCTCGAAGTTCAAGGTCTATTCTATGAAGCCATGTCAAAGAGAGATATCGAACCAATACTGACGCTTGTCTTTTCCGAGGACAGTTCTCTAAGTTACAGGCACAACCTATCTCGAAACGTCAAACTTGATAGGAGAGGATTTGTAAGCATCTGTGCCAGAAGGCGCGGGCTAATTGTTTCGTCCAGCAGATCGTTCATGTTCGAGCCTGTGGAGGAGATCAGCCTTCAGCACGAGCGGAACTGTTTTGTGGATGCTGTTGCAATCGATTCCTCAAAGCCGGGAGAGAGGCTTTCCAATGTCTTTGAGAAGCTTGTGGAGGCCTACGAACACGTTGGCAGGGGAGGGGAATGGAAGCTTCATCATCAGGGTGGAGTAGCTGGCTATCTGCCGAGAGAAGTGCATGGCAATCTC
Organism: Mesotoga sp. HF07.pep.5.2.highcov; assembly: GCF_003666285.1. Classification (NCBI taxonomy): domain Bacteria; kingdom Thermotogati; phylum Thermotogota; class Thermotogae; order Kosmotogales; family Kosmotogaceae; genus Mesotoga; species Mesotoga sp. HF07.pep.5.2.highcov. The sequence goes on from NZ_JFHJ01000341.1 coordinate 2,037, forward strand.
AAGAGCGATTTTATTCTCAAGAGGGGAAATGCCGTCGCATGGAATCCCACAATAAGGGGAACTAAGTCCGAAGACACGGTATTGATTGGAGATTTTGGAGACAGCAATATTTCGTTCCCCCAGACCAGTTCCTGGCCAGAACTGAAGTACGAATTCGACGGCTCGACGGTGAGAAGACCGGCGATCCTCCTGGTTGACAAGGTCTGACTTCCAGTGTGACAACTGTTTTCACAATTGACTTGAAGTCTTTCAATTTGAAACGAGAAAAGAGGTTAGAATCTCTTGGGCATGGTTTTCTCTTGAAAAACAGAG
>NZ_JFHJ01000212.1:0-1219 GCF_003666285.1 Mesotoga sp. HF07.pep.5.2.highcov
GACAGACCTAAAGGAAGGGGACGAAGAGTCTATCCTACTCCTGTGAAGTCAGTTGCAGAAGTCTACGGATTGCCAGTCTTTCAACCCGAAAAAGTCAATTCTGGAGAAGGATTGGAAAAACTCAAAGAACTTTCTCCAGATCTAATAGTGGTTGTTGCGTACGGAAAGCTTCTCAAATCAAGTGTTATTGACCTTCCAACTTTAGGCTGTTTCAATGTCCACGCCTCACTCTTGCCGAAATACAGAGGAGCCGCTCCGATTCAAAGAGCAATCGAAAACGGGGAAACGAGGACCGGTATAACCATATTCAAGATCGACGAAGGAATGGATACCGGCGAAATAGCTTTGAGGAGGGAGATCGAGATAGAGATTTCAGACAATTTTGGTTCGCTCTATGAAAAGCTTGAGAGACTCGGAAGGGAAGCTTTGCTTGATTTCTTGAAGATAGCTGAGGCCGGGAGAATCGAGCTTTGTAAACAGGAGGGAGCACCTTCTTACGCGCCAAAGGTCCAGGCGTCGGACCTGGTCATTTCGGATTTTTCGGATGCAGTTTATGTTTTGAACAAAGTGAGAGCTTATGATCCTCAACCTGGGGCAAGAACATCCCTTGACGGAAGATGGTAAAACTGTTTGGGGCAGTTTTTTCAGATCGAAGTTATGGAAAGAGCAGGGATGGAGAAATTGTGAAAGTGGAAGACCACGGTATGGTTTTAAGCTGTGGCACCGGAAATGTTATTATATCGTTAGTACAGTTACCCGGAAAGAGGCCGATGAGCCTAAAGATGCGGTAAGTGGCCGGCTGATTCGTGAAGGGATGATTTTGGGGGGATAGAAATGCCCAGGGTGATCAGGCTATTTCAAATTAGGAACGAGATTACGGATTCCGATGCCGAACGAATTGTTTCGAGACTGAAGTCCCTCGACGGCATAACAAAGGCCCAGGTTGATGTTGCAAGCAGTGTCGTTGAGGTGGAATATGAGAACGCGATCATCGACAGATACATTATTCAGGAAGAGCTGTCCAAGCTCGGTTTTGATATGCTTATATAAACCATTCTCGCGATTTGCTTCTTGACAAAGGAATCCGGTCAAGTTATAATTTCTGACGTGTGACGTTGCCGAGGTGGTGGAATTGGCAGACACGCATGGTTGAGGTCCATGTGGGCAGTTTAGCCTATGCGGGTTCAAGTCCCGCCCTCGGCACCACAAAACCGGGTTT
>NZ_JFHJ01000452.1:0-9759 GCF_003666285.1 Mesotoga sp. HF07.pep.5.2.highcov
CGTTGCGGTAAGGAAAATGACAATCAATCCGATAATCAGGGTAGTTCTTCTCTTCATAATTACCTCCAGACGATTAGTCTTTCGTTTTCTTGCTGTCCATTATTTCGAGAAGGTTCTTAACAATAACCTCAAGTTCTTTCACCTGATCGGACTTGATCTCAGTCATTACAGATTTCAAGTACTCCACCCTTCTGTCGATGACCTTCTCGATTAGTGTCTTTCCGGCGGCGGAGATGTCGATAATGTACGATCTCCTATCTTTATCGGAACGTCTTCGCTCTACCAGATCAGCGTCGATGAGCCTCTTAACAAGACCAGTTGTCGTGCTCTTGGTTATTCCAAGCCAGCGACTGATGTCACTCATCCGTTTCTCTCCGTTAAAAAAAGCACCTGAAGGACATCGAATTGGGCAGGAGTGATCGGGAAGTCTCTCAAAACCTTTCTTCCTTCCCTTCTGATTCTCGTGGAAATCGTTCTTAGGTTCTTCTCAAGAATTGCAGCGTCTTCCTTTTTGACTTCACCAACGGACATCACAGCACCTCCAAACCCCTTGTATTAGTTTACTGAAAACGATACTATTCAAAACATTATATCATCATCCATGCACCGGTTAAGACTGATTCTGCACCTAAAGCTGTTCATTCGAAGGTTTTGATGCCTTTATAGACACGTGCTGAAGCCTCCTGAATGGTGATGTATAATTTCAGTATGAAATCGGCCAAACGAGATCTATCCGAACTTGTGAGATTTGATGCTGCATACAGAGCTGATCACAGAGTTATTGCGGGGGTGGATGAAGCAGGAAGAGGCCCTCTCGCCGGTCCTGTTGTGGCCGCTGCCGTTATAGTCTTGAATCCCGTCGATGGCGTGTACGATTCGAAGGCTCTATGTAGAAAGACGAGAGAGTTGTTGTTTGGACAAATACTTGAGAATTCTATAGTGGGAATCGGTCTTTGCTCACCTGAGGAGGTTGATATTCTCAATGTCTTTGCGGCTACCAAGTTGGCAATGAACAGAGCATTGAGGATTTTGTCGAGGAAGCCAGACTATGTAATAGTTGATGGAAAGTCGCTTAGACTCGATATAAGCGGTGAATGCATAGTGGGTGGCGATCGAAGAAGTGCAGCGATTGCGAGTGCCTCGATAGTGGCAAAGGTATTCAGAGATCGAATAATGGATTCACTGGACATCTTGTATCCCGAGTACGGTTATAGAAATCACAAAGGTTACTGCACCGATATGCACCTAAGAGCACTTAGAAAGTATGGACCGACCACCTGGCACAGACTGACATTTAGGCCTGTCAGGGAATTGATCACAAAGGAAAGGGCAAGCCGCTGGTCGAATGAGAGTGAAGTGAGCCTTATCAGGCTTTTCAGAGCGGGGCTGGCGACTATGGAGGCCGACAAATGAGGAATGAATTTGACGGAAGTGAATGGTTAAGGCTAATTAAGACAATGAAGATATTGAGGTCACCTGGAGGATGTGAATGGGATATAGAGCAAACTCATCAGTCCCTAAAACCTTACTTGATCGAAGAAGCTTACGAGGTACTCGATGCAATCGATGGCGGAGATGATAAGGAGCTGGTCGAAGAGCTTGGCGATGTCCTTTTGCAGGTTGTTTTTCATGCGCAGATTGCAATGGAAAGAAAGGCCTTCACGATAACGGATGTTCTACAGGTTTTGACGGACAAGTTAATTAGAAGGCATCCCCACGTCTTTTCAGATTCGGAGGGTTACTCATATCGTCAGTGGGAGGAAATAAAGGCAAAGGAAAAAGCTAAAGATTCGGGAAAGAGTTCTTCGATTGGTGAGATAAATAAGGCTCTTCCCGCGCTGAGCTTGGCGAGAAGAGTTCAGGAGAACGCTTCCGTGGTCGGTTTTGATTGGGGAGAAATCGAAGGACCCCGCGAAAAATTGAATGAAGAGATAGAAGAGCTGGACAGCGCGATAGTCGAAAAGGACAAAAAAAAGATCGAAGAGGAGATAGGAGATGTTCTCTTCACGGTCACGAATCTATCTAGATTCCTTGATGTTGATCCCGAAGTGGCTTTGAGAAAATCAACAGAGAAATTCTTGAACCGTTTCCATGAAATGGAGAGTCATATTGAGAAGCATGGCCTTGATATCAACAATATGACCATAGATGAGTTGAATCACCTGTGGGAAATAGCGAAGGAGGGTACAAATTGAAGAAGTTTATCGCTGCCCTGATATTATTATTGATCACTGCAGTAGCGCTTTCGCAGACGGAAACCCTTTCTGAAACAGGTATAGCCGCCGAGGTTAACGGTGAGATCATCACCATGGATACTTTCCTTTCGAAGGTTTTGCCTAACTATACCGAGATATCGAAGAGAATAGAAGAGGTAGATCCTCTTTTTTCGGAAATGCTCCTCAATACTGAAGCGGGTCAGAAACTGCTAGAGGAATACGAAAGAAATTCTCTGGAAGCTCTTATTGAAGAGACTCTTCTAATTCAGTATGCAAAAGAGGTTGGGATCGAAGCCGATATCGAGGCTTTAAGGGAAGTAGTAAGTAAGTCAATCATGGACACACTCACCGAACTTCAGATTGAGAAGTCGGATGCGGACCTTTTCTACGTTCTCAAAGGTTACATCGACGGATTAAGCTCCTATGAGGCGAAGGTGGTCAGAGATCTCGCTTACAAAGAGGTTCTAAGTTCCCTGTATGAAGCCGTTACAGTGAATGCGACAGTCACTGAAGAGGAGATAGAGCAGTACTATCTGGCCAATTCTTCGAGATATGCTGTAGAAGAAGAGAGGGCCGACATGAAGGTGCTTCTCTTTGATTCCTTCTCGGAAGCCTATTCGGTTTGGAAAGCTGCATCCAGGGATGCTAACCCTTCTTCGGTTTTGGATACTTTCCCGGAAGTGCAGTCCGGGAGTTATACGAGAGAAGAAATCGAGGCGCTGAATCCCGAACTTGTGAAATCGCTTTTCAAACCGACAGAAGGTGAGTTGCTTTCTTCCGTGGTGACTCTTGACAATAAGTACGCGGTAATCTATCTCGAATCATATTCTCCTGCAGGAGCAAAGGGCATTGAAGATGTTAGGGAAGAAATACAGGGGATATTGATTTCGGAAAAAAAGGATCTTTTCTGGAGAATCTGGCAGGAACAGGAGTTCAAGCCTTTCAAGGAAGAGGCTGTCATAAAAAGATACTACGAAACGGGTGGAGGAGAATAAGTTGAGTGTGACAAAAGAAGACGTTATGAAGGCCCTTGGAGAAGTATATGATCTCGAAATAGGGTTCGATGTAGTCTCTCTGGGGTTGATATATGGAGTGGAGCTAGAAAATGAGAACGATGTCAAGGTAAAGATGACTTTGACGACGCCTATGTGTCCTCTTGCCGGACTGATGCTTGAAGATGCAAGGCGAAAGGTCAGCGAGATTGAGGGAATCGGCGATGTGAAGATGGAACTCACTTTTGATCCACCATGGTCACCCGAGATGGCTAGCGACGATGTAAGAAAGATCTTGGGAATGTGAATCTACAAGAGCTAATCCATATATCGAAAAGAAAGCTTTCGGAGGCGGGAATAGAGAATTCCCGCTTCGTTATGATGTCCCTGTTTAGGGGAGTTCTTTCCTTGAATGAAGCCGATCTGATCCTCGATGGAGAGAAGGAAATCGAATCGAAGTTAAGCGCAAAATATATGAAGGCCGTGGAAAGAGTTGTTGAGGGAGAGCCGATCGACTATGTATTAGGATTCAGAGAATTCTTTGGAATCAGGCTTGAGGTTACAAGGAGTGTTTTGATACCCCGAAATGAAACGGAAGAGCTAGTTGAGATAGTCATCGACGAAGAGAAGAATTCGAAAGTGTTCGCCGATATCGGAACTGGAAGCGGGGCGATAGCCTGTGCTTTGGCCCGCAATATTCCTTCTTCACTGGTCTTTGCAACAGACATCTCTAGAGATGCTCTCATGCTTGCCGAAAAGAATGCCAGAACGAACGGAATATTCAATATTAGATTCATTGAAGGTGACAACATATCAGGACTGAATGACTTTCTAGATTCTGTCGAGGTCATCGTTTCCAACCCACCGTATGTAAGGACGGGGGATTTAGATTCTCTGGACATCAACGTGAGGAAGTACGAACCTATGGTTGCTCTGGATGGAGGAAAAGACGGTCTTGACTTCTACAGGGAGTTTTTAAAATATCTACCAACAGGGAAAAAAGTTTATCTGGAAATATCTCAGTATGAGGCCGAGGGATTAAGAGAGTTAGTTTCTGATCTTAATGGATATTCCTGTGAATTCAAAAAGGATTTGTCTGGAAATTACCGTTTCATGATTCTTCGTCCAGAAGTCTGAGAGCTTCCTCTGAAAAGCTTTCAAGTTCAACTGAGAATATGTAGTCGGCAAGGTAATCAAGGCCAGTTTCATCTCTGTTGACAATCGCGACTCTGGCACCTGAGGATTTTGCAATTACTGGAAACTGAGCGGCGGGGTAAACCATCAAGGAGGATCCCATAGCTATAAAGAGATCGGACTTCAAAGCAGCATTCTCGGCTCTTCTTATTGCATCCTGGGGTAGCATTTCTCCGAAGAAAACGATGCTTGGCTTGATCAGGCCACCGCAATCACATCTAGGAACATCGGATCTTTCAAGCAATAACTCGACTTCTTTCCTTGTAAACCGTCTCTTACACTGCATGCATTCGAATTCGGAAACGGTCCCGTGTAGCTCCACAACTTCTTCTGCCCCAGACTTCTGTTGAAGTCCATCGATATTTTGCGTGATTATCGTCTCAATTAGACCCAGGGTTTGTAGTCTGGTGAGGAGAATGTGAGTAGCGTTTGGGCTTACGTCCGACATAGTGTGTATTCTCTCCTTTGCTACTCTATAGTACCTTGCCGGATCTTCAATGAAAGAGCTTAGCTCGAAGATGTCCGGAGAAATCTTGCTATATAGACCTCCCGGACTTCTGAAGTCGGGAATGCCGCTAGCGACAGATATACCTGCCCCCGTTAGTACAGAAGTGCAGGTCGATTCTCTTATCAGTGAAATGAAGTTCCTTGCTTCTTGACTTAGTCTACTCACCTCTCGAGAATTGAATCTTCGGGAAGATAGTCTTGCCCGTATTAGTCCATATGAATTCATTTCCATCTGCGGCTACGGTTGGAGCTGGATCTAGATTAATTACCTTTGCGTCGGTCGGTATTGAAATTGTTAAGGAATAGGCATCACCTGTAAGGTCGAACTCCATGTCTCCCATGTCGGTATTAACAACACCATTTTCAACCGCTGCAAAGCCTGCGATAACAGCATGTTCGACTACTTTAACTCTGTTGGAACTCAGAACAGTTGCCGTTGACTGGAAGCTCTCTACTAACATCAGTCTGTCGAAGCTTTCCGAAAACTGAGTCATCGATTCCTGAAAGTCGGCCAGTTGTTCTTCCTGAGGCTTATCATACTGCTCGAGAAACTGAGTCATCTGGTCTGGTTTATTGAAGATTATCTCTGTCTCGATGTCAAGTGTCGCCCGTCCCTCGTAGTCATATGAATAGTTGCTGGTTGATGACAGGGTATCTATGTCCAGCCTGTTGTTGAATGCCATAAACATATTTATTGCGGTCATTCCAACCATGACAACAACAAGTATGATAAGAAGGGTATTGAATTTCATTTAAAACCTCCTGACGATTATTAGATTGATTCTGAGAATATGATAACATCATTCTGTGCTAAAATACATTGTACAAAGCTTTTCATTTGCCTTTGACGATCGGTATAGGTTTTTATTTCGAATTTCCGGTTTGGAGGGATTTCATTGCGAATTCTTAGCGGTATGCGGTCTACAGGCAGACTTCACCTCGGTAATTTTATCACTCTGGAGAAGTGGAAAGAACTGCAAGACCAAGGGAACGAATGCTTTTACTTTGTGGCTAACTGGCACGGACTTACTTCCCATATAGACGAAACCTCTTCTTTTTACGATTGGAGTCTTGATATAGTGAGAACATACGTTTCGGCAGGTCTCGACCCAGAGAAATCTGTTCTCTTCATTCAGTCTGCAATAAAGGAGCATGCAGAGCTCTTTCTTTATTTCTCGATGCTCGTATCGGTTTCAAGGCTTGAACGAGTACCCACTTACAAGGATCAAAAGGAACAGATAACAGACAGAGATCTTTCAAGCGGCGGATTCTTACTGTACCCTGTTCTTCAGGCCGCAGATATTCTAATGTATCTTGCCACAGGAGTTCCAGTCGGTGAGGATCAGATATATCACGTGGAGTTGACAAGGGAGATCGCCAGAAAATTCAACAATCAGTTTGCCGAGGTCTTCCCTGAGCCGGAACCGATTCTCGCAAAGGTTCCAAAGCTTCCCGGAACGGATGGCAGGAAGATGTCTAAGAGCTACGGAAACTATATCCTAATAGACACAGATGAGAAAGAGCTATGGAAAATGATAGCTCCAATGATGACCGATCCGGCAAGAATGAGAAGGACTGATCGGGGAGACCCTGAAAAATGCCCGGTCTGGGATTACCACAAAGCATTCACTACCTCTGATGAAGAAAAGAGATGGGTTGTTGAGGGTTGCAAGACGGCGGGAATCGGTTGCATCGAGTGCAAGAGACTTCTTCATAAGAATCTAGTTCAAAGGCTTTCTCCCGTCTGGGAAAAACTCTCTCATCTAAAAGAGAATTCAGATGAGCTTTTCGAAATAATCGAAGATGGCAATAAGAAAGCTAGAGAGGTTGCAAAAGGGACAATGAAAAGGGTTATTGAAGCAACGAAGTTGGGGTGGTGAAGATGGAACAACTCGAACTGGTCTTCAGTTTCCCGGAATTTGAAGGACCGCTTGATCTACTGGTTTTTCTTGTTAGAAAACATCGGGTGGATATACGCTCAATTCCAATCACTGTCATAGCAGATGAGTTCATAACACACGTCAACAAGATGAAATCTCTGGACATGGTCGTCACATCTGATTTCCTCGTCATGGCTTCAACCCTTATGGAAATGAAGTCTAAAGCGCTTCTCCCAAGAATGAGTGGCGGCGAAGCCGAAACATTTGACAATCAGAGAAAGGAACTTTACAGGAGAGTAGAAGAGTATAAAGCTCTCAAGGACCTTTCCAAAGAATTTCGGGTCAAGCTCTACGATGCTTACAGCTACGAAAGAGCTACGGCAAAACCGACGGTCGATCAGAAAAGGAAGGAAGATCTCCCCGAGGAACTGACGGAGGCCTTCAAGGCTATCCTCAAAGAGACGGTTCTGAGAGATAGAGTCTATACGATTGTCTCGGAAAGTATCAACGTCGAAGATCGAATGCTTCAGATAGAGCAGCTATACGAGACGATAGAGCTATACAAATTTCTAATGAGTCTCGAAAGCAGGTCGGAAATCATCGTCTCCTTTCTTGCAGTACTTGAGCTGTTGAAATTGAACAGATACTATCTTGACACGGTAGAACCTCTAACTCTCAGGAGGAAGGCTTCGTGAGCGAGGAACTGACAAAAAAGGCGATAATTGAAGCGCTGATATTCTCAGCAAGAAGCGGAATCGAGCCATCGAGAATCGCTGCGATCACGGGCATGAAACTAAACCAGGTAATGCTTCTCCTGGAGGAGCTGGAAAGAGAATACGGAGGTCATGAACACGGAGTTATGATCAAATCCGTCAACGGCAAACTCAGGTTCTATACTAAAGCCTCAATTCAGTCATTTGTAAGTCAGATATCTGTAAGACCTTTAGTAAGCATCACAGATACCCAGATGGAGTCCCTTGCGATAGTCGCGGTTAAGGGCCCGCTTACAAGAAACGATGTAGAACTTATAAGAGGTCGTTCCTCTCAGGGACAGCTCCTGGAGTTATCAAAAATGGGGCTCATAAGCAAGAGAAAATCTAGGCTACCTGGAAGGCCTTATCTCTACAAAGTTACCTCCCGTTTCTACGAGTTGTTCCAGGTCGATGATCTTAAGGAGATAGTAAACGGTTTGGCCTTCAGCAAGGAGGAAGATGATCTTGAAACTTCACGAGATAATCTCTCAGATAACGAACATGTCGAGGAGAAAGTCGACTCAAGCGATTCTGGACGGGAGAGTGAAAGTGAACGGCCGGATCGAGACTTACCCTAGGCTTGACGTTTTTTCCGAGAGTTCGGAGATTCTTCTTGACGGAAATAGACTGATTTTCTCTAGTGAAGAGAAAGTGGTTTATCTCGTCAATAAGCCAATAGGATACCTGAGTGCCATGAGTGATGATCGCGGAAGAAAGACGCTCTCCGATCTAGTCTCAGATCGAATAAAAGAAAGGGTATTTCATGTCGGAAGACTGGATCAGGACAGCTGCGGTCTGATACTCATGACGAATGACGGTGATCTTTCCAATCTTGTTTCCCATCCGGCATCGGAGATCGAGAAAACCTATGTAGTAGGAATAAAGGGAAAATTGACCGATCGCGATCTTGAAGCTGTGAAGGGTGGGTTGACGCTCGGGGATGGATTCAAGACGTCGCCTGCAAAGATAAGGCTTGTGAGAAGCGACGGCGACTTTTCGAAGTATGCGATTACCATTCATGAGGGTCATAAGAGAGAGATTCGGGAGATCTTTAGGGTATTAAACAAGTCTGTATCGAGCCTTGTTAGAGTATCCATAGGTCCTTTGAGCATATCTCTCGTTCCCAGTCCCGGCGACATCAAACGTTTGAGCCGCAAAGAGATCGCATTACTGGAAAACGGGGCCCATCGCAAGGCCCCGAAGAAAGCTCAGAGAAAGAATAATTTTGGGAGTTAGAGTTAAAGACTAGTCGGTTAGATCGACGACGAAAGCCCCTATATATGTATCGGCCGCGCCGTAGTATAGTATGAGTCTATCTTCTTTAATCACAGCCCCTTCTATGAATATTACGTTTGGAACCTGCCCTTGTTTCTCCCAGGAAAGTTCCGGTTCTGCAAGAGGTTTGTCGGTTCTCTTGATAATCTTTCTGGGATTCTCGATATCAAACAAAGCAGCTCCAGGTCTATAAATCGTGGAGAAATCAGCACTGTTATATATCAACAGAATCCCTTCGTCAGTAATGATTGGCGCTGGCCCCGGTTCAATCAACCTGCTATCGAAACTTCCCTGTCTTGGTTCCATGACGGGTCTGGGGAAAATTGTCCAGTTCTTCAGGTCTGTGGAGTAAGCGAGTTTTATTGAGGAATCACCAAAATACATGTAGTACTTGTTGTCGATCTTCGCAGGTACTATAGCACCGGACTTTGACCAAGTGTCATCTTTGAATACCGGTCCCAGCTTTTCCCATTCTGCAAAGTCCTTTGAAGTTGCGATGCAAAGCCTAGCCTTTCCTCCATCGTATCCCGTGTAAGTAAGGATGTACAGGTCGTCAATCTTAACGATACGGGGATCTTCGCATCCACCTGGGATTTCATATGGTTCTGTTGGGTATATAAGGGGGGAAGGCTCTCTTGTAAATTCAAACCCATCGGTGGACTTCGCAAGGCCGATTCTGGATGTGCCGTTCCATCTACCCGTGCCACTCCAGTCTTCCGATCTGTAGAGAAGGTAAATTGTAGAGTCTATCATTATGGCGGCCGGATTAAAAACCGCTTTGCTTTCCCATTCGATCCCCTGTGGCATAAGAAGCGGAAAATCAGAAGCTCTCTCCATGGTGTATAGAGATTCGAAATCTATCGAAACGGCAACGCCAATTACACATGAGAAAAGCAGCACAATTACCAAAGATCTTTTCATCAAATCAACTCCTTATCCAGTT
>NZ_JFHJ01000048.1:0-2126 GCF_003666285.1 Mesotoga sp. HF07.pep.5.2.highcov
AGGAAATCTTCGCCAAACATGTCTTCATCTCCTTTGTACGGCAACATAGTGATCCTCTTCAACTTCCACCATTTCATGTTCCGCGTCCACGATGGGATCGAAACACTTCCGCCCGTCTATTTTCCTTTTGTGATCGCTTTCAATATCCTCCCACTTCTTGTCGAGCCTCGGTACTGAAGAGAGAAGTTTGCATGTGTAATAGTGCTGGGGGTTGAAGAAAACTTTGTCAGTTCTTCCCATTTCTACGACATGACCTTTGAACAGTATCACCGCTTTTTCACTCAGATAGTAACCAAGAGACAGGTCATGAGTTATGAAGAGGATTGAAAGCCCCTTCTTTTTGAGGTCTGCGAGCAGGTTCAAAACATCTATTCTTGTAGAGGCGTCGAGCATGCTGATCAGTTCGTCGGCAACTAGAAAGTTCACGTCCAGCAGCAGGGCCCTGGATATGAGAATTCTCTGGAGCTGTCCGCCGCTCAGCTGATGAGGATACTTGCCCAGAATCTGATCCGGATCGAGGCCAACCAGTTTCAGGACCGTGTGGACCTTGTCCATCCAGTCGCTGTAGTGCATCTTCGCAAAGAAGACCGATCTAAGATTCTCGAAGACTCTGTCAACTTTGAAGATAGGATTATACGAGCTGAAGGGATCCTGAAAAACACCCTGGACCTTTCTGTAATAGTCTCTTAGCTCTGCGCCCTTCAGCCCGCTTATATCGCGTCCGTCAAGTCTTATTTCCCCTTCGGTGATTGTTAACAATCTCAGGATCATCTTTCCTATGGTGCTTTTTCCGCTCCCGCTTTCGCCTATGAGCGAGGTGACCTCTCCCTCTTCGATCTTGAATGAGACGTTGTTTACGGCCTTGAGCCTGCCTGAAGAGAACATTCCCGTCTTGAAGACCTTCGTCAGATTAATGAGCTCAAGCATCTAGTTCACTCCCCAGCAGGCCACCCAGTGTGAAGGCTCGATTTCGACCATGGGCGGTTCCTCTTCGCATTTTTCGAAGGCGATCGGGCATCTGTCCTTGAATCTGCAGCCCCGCGGAGGCGAGAGGAGTTGAGGGGGTTTTCCAGGGATCCCTTTCAGTCTTCTATCTGTGTAGTGAACGCCGACCTCCGGCAGAGACGAGATAAGCATCTTCGTGTAGGGATGGACGGGCCTTTTTATTATCAGTTCCGTGGCGGCCCGCTCGACAAGCTTGCCCGCGTACATTATAAGAATAGAATCGGCTATCTGGTAGAGGATCGAGATGTCATGGGTAACGAAGATGATGCTTTTGACGAAGCCCTTGTCCCTGAACTCCACGATCATCTCGGCCACTGCTCGCTGAGTCGAGACATCCAGGGCCGATGTGATCTCGTCGGCTATCAGCAGAGAGGGATTCAGAAGCGTTGAGATAACCATTACGGCCCTCTGCTTCATTCCGCCCGACAGCTCTACGGGATACATGTTCAGGACCGATCTATCCAGACCCACGAGATCCAACCTCCTGTTGAGTTCGGGGAGAGTTTTTTCGTAACCCACGCCGTGACAGGCGAGAAGATCTGAGATGAGTCTCTTGAGCTTCACGGTGGGATTCAAGGCATTCATGGCATACTGAGGGATTATCGAGATTCTCTTGTATCTGAAGTCGTTCATCTTTCTTTGATCGCCGATTGGAAGTGGATTTCCGTCAAGAGAGGCACTGCCCTCCACGAGTTTCATCGGGAGGCGAAGCATTATGAGGGAGTTGCTCAGAGTCGATTTCCCGCAGCCCGATTCTCCGGCAATTCCTGCGATCTCCCCATCACGAAGATCGAAGCTCACACCGTCCAGTGCCTTTATATCTCCCTTAAGAGTCTGGTAATAGACTCTAAGGCCATCCACGCTTAGAGACATTGTTACAGCTCCCTCAATTTAGGATTGAAGACTTCGTCCAGTCCAGTATTCATAAAGTAGAGCGCGCCGACGATAGCCGTAATGGCTACTCCGGGAGGTATCAGCCACCACCACATTCCGAGCTGAATTGCGCTCCAAAGAACCGCATTCTGCATCATGAGTCCGAGCGAGATCCCCTGAGTCGGGCCGAGCCCGATAAAATCAAGCGTAACGGCCGCGAGAATGGCGCCTCCGAACTGGAGTATGAA
>NZ_JFHJ01000336.1:0-2165 GCF_003666285.1 Mesotoga sp. HF07.pep.5.2.highcov
TAGAAGAATCATTCAGGACTGAGCTGATTCCCGTAAATCCCTTGACTTCTCTTTTCACTGCCTACATGTTCAAAAGAGGTATCAGTTACGCAGAGGCCTTGCAGGAAATTCGGGGAGCATTCAATATTCCCGATGGAGTTAATCTTCTCAGTCAGATCCATCCTTCGTTCGAGACTTCATACTTTTCAATGAAGAGACTTGTTTCATTCGTGGAAGAGCAATTTGGAGGCAACTATAAGGCTTTCGTAATTAGCCTAGTAGAAGCCATTGATGAAGGAACAGCCTTCGATTTTGGTGTGGAACCGACTCTCGGACTGGGAATATCCGATATTCTGAAAGAACTTCTAAAGGAGATCGGAGGTACGATCTATGATAAGGCCAAAGACAAGGCCTTTTCCTGGATTCTGAAAAGCCTTTTCGGTCTTGGAGATGGTAACGAGGAAGAGATAAAGGAGATTCTTGATCAAATCAGAGAAGTGAACGAAAAACTTGACGACGTCTCCAGTAAGTTGGAAGTAATTGACACGGAGATTCAGGAAGTACTCGAAAAGCTCGACGAACAATACTATGACACTTACATAAGGACGATCGATCAGGACTACTTCACACCTGTAGAAGCCTGCCAAAACAAATATCTCTACATAACCACACTTGAAGCAACTCACTCCACAGATATAAGCATTCAAGAACTTATGGAAGAGATAAACGAAAGCAAGCTTGATCAGGTAATGCTTAACATCAAGAAAGTAATTGTTGGTGGAACTGCTGAAACGAGTTACAAATCGATTTTCGAGTTGTATGTGACCAACGCTCTGAATCTTCTAAGAAGCGGAAAGCATATCGACGAGGCTGCGAAAGGAGGCCTCGGATTCTACAAACGTTGTTCGTCCGACTCGGAGATCTTCACTGACTATGTAAATACATACATAAATCTATTCAAGGCAATGACAACTCGCCAGCTGTACGCTCTCAACCTGCTTACAGAGTACGAGCACAACAGGGGCAGTAATCTAGCAGAACTTCACTTCGAGAACTACAATTCCTATTTAGCGGCAGAAGTAGAGGAATTCTGGAAGTGGCTAGAGGTATTTGTTACTTATGCCATCGGTGGGGATAGCCTTTTGATACAACCCGCGTACAATGCTGATGATATATGGTTCTACAATCAGGCAGATGATGCAGCTTTGAAAGCACTCGGGAAAGACAGCGGCATTGTCGTGCGTCTTTTTTGGAATAGTGGGGAGACCATGGACGTCTCTGTGGACGGTGAAATTCCCCAGGGGATGAAGCTCGCATTCGGTTTCTTGGACAAGGTTTATTCTATGTTCAATGATTCTACTGGCGGCGTGAAGTTAACTCTCGATAATCAGCAGATTCAGCTCATGGGGGTTGACGAGGCAATAGAAGCCGCTAGTCCGCTGGGAACTCTCCACAAGTTCTCTTTCACCTACCAGGACGCAGAAAAATCAAAGGAACCCGGAGTAATTGTAAGACGCTACGTTTTCGAGAATCTCGAGGATGGAAGGTACTCAATATCGAGGAGCACAAACAGCAATGTTCCGGGAACCTCATATACTCACACGTTGTTTGAGGATGTCCACAAGAACATTGTCAACGATCAGCTAATTGCTCCTGAATATCTTGACGAATCAAACTATTCGCTGAGTATTAATTCTGAAAGTGCTCAAGTCCAATCACTGGCAATATCTGCATATATGCCTTCGATGCGCATAAACGGAGCTGAGCGGCAGATAACCTACGGGAGGAGCCATAACATTGCAGACCACGATTACGTGGGTGTTTTGAGTTTTCCTTTGAACAAGTACATGAAGATAGAAGGGCACAACTACTATGAAAAGACGTGGATACTCTTCATTCCTGAGTGGAGCTATTCCCCATTCGACGCAGTAGTAGTCGACGGAACAAACAGGGAGACCTCCGGAAGATACAGTTGCAGGCTTATACTTACAAACAAGGGCGACAATGCTGAAGGAGACAATTGGGGCTGGCAGACGGGGGAGGTAACACGTACACACCCCGTTTGGTTGAGAGCAACGAACCAGTTAAGTGCAGCCTGCCTGGCTCCATATGATCTTTCAAAGAAATACTCAATTTCTAAGAAGGATGATCAGTACAAACTGCCATCGACCGTTTTCTCTCTATAC
>NZ_JFHJ01000526.1:0-2251 GCF_003666285.1 Mesotoga sp. HF07.pep.5.2.highcov
ACTGCCGAAGCCGATGTTGACCTGGTAGCGGTCTTCACGCTTAAGACGTTCGAAGTCACCGTTACTGCCGAGCCTGAAGAGGGCGGAGTAGTCAGCGGAGGCGGCACTTACGATTGTGGCAGTGAAGTCACCGTAGTGGCCACTCCCGCAGACTGTTACGACTTCGACGGCTGGTTCGTGGGTGAGACTCTCGTCAGCGAAGATGCAGAGTACACATTTACTGCCGAAGCCGATGTCGACCTGGTAGCGGTCTTCACGCTTAAGACGTTCGAAGTCACCGTTACTGCCGAGCCTGAAGAGGGCGGAGTAGTCAGCGGAGGCGGCACTTACGACTGCGGAACAGAAGTGACAGTAACTGCCGAAGCCGATGAGTGCTATGACTTCGTGGGCTGGTTCGTGGGTGAGACTCTCGTCAGCGAAGACGCAGAGTACACATTCACTGCCGAAGCCGATGTTGACCTGGTGGCAGTTTTCACCATCAAGACCTACGTGGTTACTTCAACAGCTGGAGAAGACGGGGCAGTCGATCCCGAAGGCGAAACGGTAGTCGATTGTGGCGACGATCTTCTGTTCACTTTCACTCCCGACGAGGGTTATGGCGTTGACCAGGTAACGGTCGATGGCGTTCCCGTCGATGTAGTCGGTTCTCCAGATACAACCGATAAGACCTACAATCTTGAAGATATACGCGATAATCACGCTATAGACGCTACTTTCAAGCAGGTCTTCTTTGTAACCGATTTTGATTTCCAGGCTCAAAGTCCTTTGGGAAATAGATATGACGTATATATCGAAGTCGATCCGGAAGTCACTCTACTGAAATTCTCTTATCCCGACAATGATACTGAGCTTCCTGTTCCTGAAGCACCAGTAGTCGGAGGAGTAGCCAATATCGTCAATTTCTTCACGCTTGATGATGCGGATTTCCTTTTGATAAGAGCATTTACGGCCGACGGTAATCTTTTGGCGGAACTAGTAGTGGAATTGGATTACAGCGAGGCCTTCCTGAAGGTTGCAACATTTACTCCAAAGGAAGAATGGTCTTTGCCTTCCGCAGTCATCTATGACGTTCATATCGAAGTATCCGACAATGTGGATAAGGTCGAATTCGCGTATCCCGGCAATCCAGAGGCCGAACCGATACCTGCAATGGCCGTTCCAGTCGGTGGAGTAATAGACATAGAAATGAACTCTGTGGATTTCGATGCCGAAGAGATAACCGTCATGGCATACAGCGGTGCCGAGCTGCTGGTTTCCAAGAACTTCGATCTCTTGAAAGTTATAGAGGCAACCTGTGAGTTTGTCGCTGATTATCCGATCCTGGGTATTTCCGAGTACAAATTCACCGTAGTTGTTAATTCACCATTCTGTGCTTCCATCGAGTTTGCCGCAGATGGAGAAATACAGGTGATTGAAGGTAATCCCTTTGTGGTACCGGATCTTGGCACTTATGAGTTCCGAGTCTTTGTAGCTTCCGAATTGAACAGGGTTGACGTCATGGCTAAGGACGCTGCGGACGATAAAATAGCTGAGAGAAACATTGATCTTCCTTAGTATCAGTTAATTATTGGTTTCCAGAGAAGTACTGAGTAGTGTTTATGGAATACAGGTTTTGCAAGTTAGTCTTTGTTATGATTGAGTTGAACCTAAAAAGGAGGTTGAGTTTGCATGCTTAAACGCAAGGGTTTCTACGGTCTCGTACTGGCAATAGTCGTACTAACGCTTTTCTTGCCTGCATGTTTCAAACTTGGCGGAGAACCCTCGATTGATGCTGAATTCACTCTGACCCGTGAGATTGCTCTCATGGGAATCAGCGAATTTGCCTTCAGTGTCGATGTAAAGGGAGTAAAGGATGCGGCGGTTGTCGAGTTCGACAACGGGATGCCTTCCGTAACGCTTAGCGGAGGCAAGGCCGAATCAAGATTCTTCGCGAACAATGGGACAGGCGAAGTGACACTCTTAGTTAGAGACTCCAGGGGTGTGGAGCTTCTAAAGAAGACAGTTACGCTTGAAGAAACAAAGTCAACATTCGACATGGCAGCAGTGGAAGACAAGACGGGAATCTATGTACTCATAGACGGAGATCTTATCTTCTACTCTCTCGAATGCCTTGAGAACATGACATTCGCAGAGAAGGTCGAGCTGCTCATTGAAGTAATACTTGTGAACGATTCTTATGTTGTAATTCAATCGGGAGAAGATGCGTGGATCTGGGACTTTGCAACATATCCAAACAATCCGAAGTATGACC
>NZ_JFHJ01000053.1:0-734 GCF_003666285.1 Mesotoga sp. HF07.pep.5.2.highcov
TCCAAACTAAATCTTGACAGCGCGAGAATAAAGACCTCGCTCTCCAGGCTTTCTATAATACCTTCCCAGCTGAGAGACTCTATAATAGACATAGATTGTGAGGTAACCTCCTTGAACATTAGGACACCCAAAGACGTTGGTCTTAGCATTATCCACGAAGGCGAGCTCAACTGGAGCAACTTCAACAACCTTATGGAGAGGGAAAAGGGATACGTCTCGACCAATATCGACAGGGCCGTTACGACTTGCCAGATCATCGTGAAGTCAGATATGTCGAAGATCTCTATCGACTGGATATAGAAGCGTCATCTTCTCTGCCGGCCTTATGGCCGGTTTATTTTTTTGGACTGGTCCAATTGGCAAAGATCTGCCCGGTTCAAGAGTCGAAAGTCGTTTATTATTATATAATCAGGGTACCGGATATATTTCTCCGGAATTTTCGCTCGCGAATGAGGGCATAGACAGGGGGCGTTCGGTGGATAAGCGCAGAATCGACCCGAGAGTCTTCAAAGTACCGATTGACAAGATGAGAGCCGGCTACTATTCTGACAAATACTTCACGAGACTTGTCGAAGTTCTCAAGAAGGCAGATAAGAAGTCAAGGGTGCTATACCAGCTCTTTCCGAGAAGAGACGCGACAATAGTGGGAATTGACGAAGCGCTCGCCATTCTTCGTTTTGGGACCGGTTATTACTCGAATGAAGAAGAGGCGAAGAGGCTCTTCGAAGAGGTGC
>NZ_JFHJ01000718.1:0-2943 GCF_003666285.1 Mesotoga sp. HF07.pep.5.2.highcov
ATGCAGCGTTTCTCTTCGAGTGGGGGAGCGGAGATTGACCTTGCAGCTTTCAATTCGACCTTTGGCATAGTTACTCTTCTGGTTATAATAAGCTTAGTGGCGTTGCCTTTTCTCAAGTCCTTTTCCGGTCAAGGAGGTGAAGTGCTGTAAGAAAGAGCGACAGGGTTACCATAAAACAGGTTGCTGATTACGCCGGCCTCTCGGCCGCAACGGTTTCTCGAGTCCTAAATGGTTCAAGGCCTGTGCAAGAAGACTTGAAGGTAAAAGTTTGGGATGCAGTCAAAAAGCTCAATTACAAACCAAATGTTGGAGCCAGATTCATGAAGGGCCAGACCACTAATGTCATAGGCATGCTAGTTCCAGATGTTTCCCAACCCTTTTTCAGCGCGATGATTGCGGGAGCCATTCTGAAGGCCGGAGAGATCGATCATGTAATAATTATCTCCACTTCCGACGGAAAGAGGGAAGTCGAAAAAGCTGCGATCGACAGTCTCTCTCGAACGGTTGTGGATGGTCTCATCTACTGTCCGGTTTCCACCGGGGATCCTCTTCCGCAAATAGAGAGTTTCAAGGAGCTCCCGATAGTAGTTGTCGGAAGGCGAAACGTCTTCAAGTCTAAGCCTCATGTTTATACTGACAACGTTAAGGGCGGGTATCTTGCGACAAAGTACTTGCTCAGACTGGGAAGGAAGAGGGTTGGCTTCCTCGCCGGCTTCTGGTCCAGCCCATGTACCATAGACACGATTGGTGAAGTGGCTTCGAGCGAGGATGCCGGCAAATACACGACGCTCGATAGGTACACGGGGTACAGAAGGGCTCTCGAAGAGGAAAAAATAGAGTACGACCCGTCGCTCATTGTCATATGTGGATACGATTACGAGGCCGGTTACAGCGGAGCGAGAGAGCTTCTTGAGAGAATGGTTGAAGTAGACTCGGTGATCGCGGCTAACGATCTTGTCGCGGCAGGCGTCATAGGTTTCTTAACTGATCAGGGAATCAACGTCCCTGATGAGGTATCTGTGGTGGGTTATGACAACAACCTCATCGCTCCGATAACGATTCCCACGCTAACATCCGTCGATCAGGATCCCAGAACCCTCGGGTCGGAATCGGTGGTTGCTCTATCAAAGATACTGTCTGGAAAGGAAGTCCCCGATACGATTATCGATGTCAAGCTTACGATAAGGAACTCCACAAGCGTAATGCATAAGTGAAGTGCTCCAATTGAAGGTTTTCAAGGGCCTAACATCGCTGCTTTTTTATGCTCATTGTCTCCTTCGACCGCCTTGATTCTCCTTCCTGAAGGAGCCTGATCATTTGGAATTCATCTGCAAGACTATCTGTAAGAAGGCGCTGTTGAGAAGGGCTCTTTGGCTGACTCTGTGCAAGCAAATAGAATGTTTTGAAAGCTTCTTTAATAACAGAGGCGATCCTTTCCATTGGAACGGAAGAGCATGATCCATTATCCTTCTTCTATAGTCAAAGCTCGAAAGAGGTGATCGATTTGTATGGAAGAGCGATAGAATTTCCGGAGTCTTGCAAGTGGATAAATGTCGAGAGACCTCTGACCCTTGCTGATCTGAAGGGTTATGTGGTTCTGCTCGATTTCTGGACATACTGCTGTATAAACTGTATTCATGTTATTCCGGACCTCAAATGGCTCGAAAAGAAGTATGAGGATAACCCCTTCGTAGTAATTGGCGTCCATTCGGCGAAATTCGAAAACGAGCATGATGAGCGTAACATAAGAGCGGCAGTCCATCGATATGAGATCCAACATCCGGTGGTAATCGATAATGATTACTTCCTCTGGGAAAGATATGTGATCCGTGCGTGGCCCTCATATGTTCTTATTGGGCCTGATGGAAAGATACTGTCTAAGACATCGGGAGAGGGAAAGCGAGAATACCTTTCACGTGAAATCTCAAAGGCTCTCGAAGAAGGAAAGAGGAAGGGAGTTCTTAGCCAGAAGAGAATCCCGGTTAAGCTAGAGCTTTCCAAGAGTGAATCCAATCTCTCTTTCCCCGGGAAGATTGCCTTTGGCGACGGAGAGAATCTATTCATAAGCGATACGAATAACAATCGGATACTCTTAACGGAGCTTTCTACTCCTTTTGTGGCGAAGGCAATCGATCAGATCGGGAGCGGTCAAAGTGGCTTAGAGGACGGGTCTTTCGAAAATGCGCGCCTCAACAAACCTCAAGGAATAGTCTACTCTAATGGCAGACTATACGTTGCCGACACCGAGAACCACGTATTACGTATCGCAGATATGAACCAAAGGTATCTCAGTACACTGTCCGGCGACGGATTTCAGGACTACGATTGGAACTACAATGGAGACGCTTCGAAAGCAAGACTTAACTCGCCCTGGGATCTCCAAACTGATGGCAGATTCTTGTACATTGCAATGGCCGGAATGCACCAAATATGGAGATTGGATCTTGAAAACAACACTATAAGTGCATTTGCGGGAAGCGGAATAGAGAACGTCGAAGACGGACGGCTGAAAGACGCTAATTTTGCGCAGCCCAGCGGTTTGTTTCTCGATAGAAACAGCTTATATGTGGCCGACTCTGAAGTCTCTGGAATCAGATTTATAGATCTGGAAGCCGGGACGGTACAAACAGTTGCCGGAAGTGGTCTATTCTCCTTCGGTTATGTGGACGGGATTCTCAAGAGGTCTTTGTTCCAGCATCCTATTGGAATTCACGGTGAAGGCAGATTTCTCTACGTAGCCGACACTTACAATCACGCAATAAGGAAGATCGATCTCGGAATCAGGCGCGTCGAGACGGTAATAAAGAACCTAAGGGAGGGTACATGTACTCTGGACGGCGATAAATGTTCAAACCTCGGCCTGTTCGAACCCAATGACGTCAAGTTTCACAAAGGATTACTGTACATAGCCGATACCAATAACCACTTGATAAGAGTCTTCGA
>NZ_JFHJ01000375.1:0-1614 GCF_003666285.1 Mesotoga sp. HF07.pep.5.2.highcov
TCTGAGCCCGACAGAGTAGTGGAGATGGCCCCAGTTACTTTGGTTGAGACCTCCTCAGAAGTCGATATTGGAGAAAGCGACAACTACGATTCCCTAACCGTTAGCATTTCCGATTTGAACGACAGGCTCGACTTCTTGCAGGACAATGTGGAGGGACTTAATCTTCAATTCAGGAGACTGAACACTCTCTTTCTTGACACGCAGGTTGCACTTGCCGAATACAAAGCTGCGGTTGATCAAGGCGCTTTTGACACCGAAGAGTTCGCGATGACTATAGAAAACAGATTGACCGCTCTTGAAGAAACCGTTGTTGATAATCCCATTACCAGGATCGAGTTTGAAGAACTAAGCGAATCGCTTGATCGCTTGTACTCATCATTAGCAGAATGGAGCGACGAGATTTCGAAAATCGAGACACTGGAAGCTTCTCAGACCGGCCTTCAGTTATCTATAGAGAATCTGGAGAACACGGTTAAGAGTCTGCGCGAGATCACACCTCAACAATCCGATTCCGAAGAGATTGTTTCGATCAACGATAAGATCGGCGAGATTACTGCGTCGTTATCAGCTGCTGAAAACGAACTGCAAGAAATGAAAAGTTTTATCGGGTTGCAGTCGGAAGAAATCAGCACAGTCAGGAATGAGCTTGGAGATGCACTTGACAGTCTGACAGCTCGCTTGAGCTCTGTGGAGCTCTCCGCGAAGACTAGCAGCGAAAACATCGGGACAAACAATGAGCTGCTCGCCGAAATAACTGCTGAAGTAGATGCACTGTCAGACTATGTGTCAGAGCTGGCGCTCTCTCATATGGAAAAGTTTAGCTCGCTATCCGAGGGTTTCTCAGACATTGAGAAGAGGGTAATCGCCGCAGAAACTTCACTGTCTGATTTTGAAGAGATCAAGGCCAGGCTTTCCGCTTCGGAATCTGCAACCCGCATTCTCTTTGACAGAATAAGTTCACTCGAGGAGTTCTATTCTTCAGCAGAAGATATTCTTCCAATGCTTGAGGAAAAAGTCGAAAATATTGAAACCAGTGTCTTTGGAACAGGCAAGATAAATATGGATGAACTTGAAACTGAGATACTCCAGCTCAGGGAAATTGCCGACAGTTTGTCACGGGGCTTTGTAAAATTCAACTCCGAGCTGATAGCCTTGAGAGAGTCTATTCCTCCGGAAGGTGTATCGATCGAGACTTTCGAGAATTCCAGAAATGAGTTATCCGACGCCATCACAAATATCACCGCAGACCTCTCCGAAATAAGGAGTTCAGTAGCTGAGTTGGAACTTTCACTAGGGGTTCTTGAAGACTCTCTTGTCGGAGTATCTGTGGGTCTTGACAGCATGAAGGGAAATTTCGACGGCTCCGTTGCAGCAATAGATAGCAACCTGAAGGCGATTCAAAAGATCGAGGATGACTTGCTGCTTACCCAAGAGGATCTTGCAAAGACCAGAGATCAGCTGTCAACTCTGACGAAAGAACTAGAAAAAACACTGGTCACCCGGGAGGAAATTATCACAATAACTGAAGAAGCAGTAAGACAATCTAGAGAAGCCACGGCGCAAGAGATCTCTTCACTGAGAAGAGCAAATAACATCTGGTTGACTGTGGCAGTA
>NZ_JFHJ01000372.1:0-2076 GCF_003666285.1 Mesotoga sp. HF07.pep.5.2.highcov
AATCCCCCTGCAGCGTTGATTTCGTCGATGGCAAGCTTCATTGCTTTTGCAGACTGGTCACCCGTGATATCTCCCAGGGGTACGACGGCACCAATCTTGATTGGAGTGGCGGCAAATGCAACAAAAGCGGTTACAGCCACCACCAATAATACTAACAGTACTCTTTTCACTTTCCCACCTCCTACGTAGGTTGTTCATGACGATTTTTGGTGCACTAGTACATCTAGACTTCATTACAGAAACGCAGTATTTACGATTTGCAAGAGATTAGACTCTCTTTACTACTACTGCGGTTCCCATTCCGCCGCCAATACACAGAGAAGCAAGACCAAACTCGAGATTTCTCTTCTCCATTTCATACAGGAGAGTAACTATTATCCTGTTTCCCGATGCGCCTATTGGATGACCAAGAGCAATCGCACCTCCATTGACATTAGTTCTCTCAAGAAGCCATTCCTTTGAAACACCGTAGATTTCCATGAGACCCTTCAGTACTGACAAAGACTGAGAAGCGAATGCCTCGTTAAGCTCTATCAACTCCATATCCTTTATGTTCATTGAGACCTTTTTGAGTGCCTTTTCGACCGCTGGAACGGGACCGAATCCCATATAGGCGGGGTCAACACCGGCCTGCGCAAAAGAGACTATCTCCGCGATCGGTTTCAGTCCGTACTTTTCTACTGCTTCTTCACTCGCAAGGACTGTCGCACTTGCCCCATCGTTTATTCCCGAAGAATTCCCGGCTGTTACCGAACCATCTTTCTTGAAGGCAGGCCTGAGTTTGCCAAGGATTTCCATGCTGGTATCTCTTGGGTGCTCATCGGTATCGAAAACGACGTCTCCCTTTCTTCCCTTTATCACAAATGGGACGATTTCATCTTTGAATCTTCCTGTCGCGATCGCTTCCTTGGCTCTCTTCTGGCTTTCAAGTGCAAATTCGTCCTGTTCAAGCCTACTGATACCGTATTTCTCGGCCAGATTTTCAGCAGTTACTCCCATGTGGTAGTCATTGAAAACGTCCGTGAGGCCATCCCGTATCATATGATCAACTACAGTACCGCTGCCCATTCTATATCCGAACCTTGCTTTATCTAGCATGTATGGGGCAATAGACATATTCTCCATACCACCGGTTAGCACTAGCTCGGCTTCGCCTGTGAGAATATCTTGCGCCCCTATCATCGTGGACTTCATTCCTGAACCACAAAGCATATTGACTGAGTATCCAACGCTCTCAATTGGAACACCTGCACCAATCGATACCTGTCTTCCCGGTCCCATACCCTGGTTTGCAGTTAGAATACAACCCATTATTGTCTCTTGAATGTTCTTAGGATCGACCTTCGACTGCTCTATTGCGGCTTTTGAAGCAGTAACTCCAAGATCCACGGCCGGTACATCCTTTAAAGTTCCTCCAAAAGTACCGATTGCAGTCCTTTTTGCACCAACAATGAAGACCTTTTTCATCAAGAACCTCCTATATTAATCCAATGTCGCGAGCTTGTTTTCTTAGCTCTGATCTGAAGTCCGGATGAGAAATATTCAGCAAGGCCTCTACTCTCTGGAATACGTTGAGACCTTTAAGCCTGGCAATCCCAAACTCGGTTACAACATAATCAGTATCCTGTCTTGGAACGGTAACGGGTGAGCCAAGCGGAAGAAGAGGGACGATTGTAGAAACGGCGCCTTTCTTTGCTGTCGATCTAAGTGCGATGATTCCCTTTCCATTCTTAGCCATGGAGGCACCTCTATGAGTGTCTAGTTGTCCTCCGGTACCGCTATAGTGCCGAGTTCCAATTGCTTCGGAACACACCTGCCCCGTGAGATCGACAGAGATTGCCGTATTTATAGAGACCATGTTTTCGTTCTGCGAGACAACGTACGGATCGTTGACATAGCTGCCTCTGAGCAGAAGCACACCAGGGTTGTCCTCAATGAAAGAATACATTTCCTTTGTGCCGAGTGCAAAAGTCGCAATAAACTTTCCGGGCCAAAGACTCTTCTTCCTATTTGTTATCGCTCCCTTTTCGAACAAGTGAATCATCGACTCAGTAAACATTTCGGTGTGAATTCCTA
>NZ_JFHJ01000303.1:0-3801 GCF_003666285.1 Mesotoga sp. HF07.pep.5.2.highcov
ATGGTGTTTGTTATACCGCAGATGCCTATGAAGCCAACTATTGCAATAAGCCCGTACACTAGGTTGAAAGTGTGCTAATGGCGTCTTCAGTCTCTTTCTTGTATTCACTGTATGAGATGAAGGTAGAGTTCCTGTATCTGTCGGCGATCGCTTTGATTGTTGATTCGAGAGCTTCAGCGTCGCTTCCCCTTCGAAGGTATATATCTACATACGAGTAGTGGTCCATGTAGTCCATCATGGTGAGATGAACATCGTCGCTCTCAGGCCTGAAAACCTCAATTATCTTCTCGCTGCATGCCGCAACAAGCATTCCACCCTCGACCGTGTAGCCGACGACTGATGGCAGCTCCTGCACTACAGCGGCAACGACGAACTCCGAGGCGACTGGGATTTCTACCATGGACTCGTTCAGATAGTACGTCTTGAGCAGAACTCTGTCTCCTGCCTTGATTCCGTGCCTGTTGCTGTTTTCTATGTCGATAATGATTACAGGTTCGGAAGTTGCTCTCGTCAAATCTATCGATCCCGAAATGACTTTCGTCTTCATCAGCTCTATACCGAGATCGTTGTAAGCGAAGAGAGCCATGCGCATTCCGCTATTATCAACTATTATTGTGCGCATTCCGGCTTCAGGAGTTGAAAACGTCCTGAACGACCTGCTATCAAGGTCCCGGTCTTCCCATTCGGTTAGCAGTCTTCCCGTAATGAACTTCGCAGCCGCAACTGTCTGTACATCTTCGAATGAGAGTATCTCTTCGATCGTTTGCTCATCGGGTCCGTCATCGTACATGCTTGCCACTCTTATTGAGAAATCCGACTTCACAACGCCCCGCGCAATTTTCTCAGTATCGAAGTTTCCGGCAAAGTACGAGAAGGCTATGAAAAGTGTTGCCGCCATCGTCATTGAAATAACAGAAATAGTCGTTGTGCGTAGGTTTCTCCTCATGTTTCTTTTCGCCAGTTTCAGCGGGATCTTCTCTCCAGACGAACTTTGCCCTTTAACGATCCCTTTGACTTCGAAGTCAGAGGGTTCGACCCCGTAATGTCTCATCGCCTCGACGGGCGAGACTTTCCCCGCCCTTAGTGCGGGAATAAGAGAAGATACGACTACCGACAGGAATCCGAGAATGGCTCCAAGTAAGAGTGATAAGGGTGTAATCATGGTTGCAAAGCCGCCTAGCCCCGTAAACTGAGATCCCGCATAGAGTGCTATTGCGAAGGAAAGCAAAACGCCTGTCGCCAGTCCTAAGGGAATACCAACAAGACTTACGAGGATCGATTCTCGGAAGACGACCTTCCTTATCTGTGCGGGAGTGGCACCGGCCGCCCTGAGAAGCCCGAATTCACGTATTCTCTCGAGAACGGATATCTGTACGGTGTTATAGATAGAGACCATTGAAGCGACTGCGACGAGCAGTCCCAGAACGACGGCCGGCCAGTTGACGGGAGATAGGTTCTCAAGAAAGTAGATCAACGAACCGTTGTAAGTTGTCTTATCTCTTATTTTGAGATCCGAGGCAACCTTAATCGCTGCAGCTCTTATTCCGTTGTTTGGTGCTTCAACGGTGAAGTAGGCGTTCTTCACCACTCTCGACTCTTCAGAAATCTCTGAAAACTCCTCAGGTGAAATTTCCACAAAGGCCTTTGACATCGCACTCTCCTGTCTAGCCTTTGATACTATCCCTACTACTTCATAGGTACGTTTCTTGCCTCCAATATCAAGTGAGACCATTTGGCCGGTTTCCGGAGTGATTCCCAGAAGCTGCGCCGAAAATGAGTCTAACGCTATCTCTCCAGGTTTTTCCGGTAAACGGCCTTCTTCTATGCTCTTTCCTCTCAGGTTGAGCGTCAACTCATTTGCCTCTTCAACAAACAGAGAAGCCTTTTCTTCGGGAAATTCAATTGTTCCGGCTATTTTCTGAATACCCAGCTTTTCAATCAAAACATGTATCTTCAAGTCCATGAGCTCGGATTCACTTGTCTCTACTACTTTGCCATGGTATCTCCCCACAGAGTTCTCCATGCTCTGAAGCTGCGAAGCTTCGATGCTTTCGAAAGTGATCATGATTGCGGTTATGAAGGCTACGGCGAGGGCCACTCCCAGGAGTGTGTACAACGTTCTCCTAAGTCGTCTCGAAAGGTACTTTCTGCTTAGTTCTGTATAACGCTTCATACCTTCTGACCTCCCAAGGCCGAAGAAAAGACGTTGCCCACGTCTGCATTCGAGTAGTCCGAAACGATCTCGCCGTCCTCAATAGTGATTATTCTGTCGGCTCTTTCTGCAATACCCTCTTCATGAGTCACTATTACGAGAGTCTGGTGGAATTTCCTCGCGCTTATTTTAAGCAGGTCCATGACTTCCTGGCTCGTCTTGCTGTCGAGATTTCCTGTCGGTTCGTCGGCAAAGACGATAGCGGGTTTCGTTATGAGAGCCCTGGCTATGGCCACCCTCTGTTGCTGGCCGCCTGAAAGGGCAGACGGGAGGTGATCGATTCTGTCTTCCAGTTTCATAAGCCTTATGAGTTCGTTCAGATAGGGCTCGTCGACCTTTCTTTCGTCCAGGATCAGCGGGAGTTCAATGTTTTCCCTGGCAGTCAGGACGGGAATCAGGTTGAAAAACTGAAAGACAAACCCGATTCTTCTTCTTCTGAAGATCGAAAGCTGCGTATCCGTCATGGTGTAGAGATTCTTGCCGTCTATGTGGACGCTTCCCGCGGTAGGCCGATCAAGCCCCGCAAGCAGGTGAAGGAGCGTACTCTTTCCCGAGCCACTAGGCCCGACTATCGCGATGAACTCGCTTTCCTCGACGGAAAGTTCGGCCCCTTTTAGCGCAGTGACTGCGTTCGCGCCAGATCCATATACTTTTCTCAGTCCAGCAGTTTTGAGTACTTCCATAATCCGCCTCCTTATTGATTTCTGTTCAGAGTATAAGGAGTCTTTCTTATTCGTAGATGAAGGATAAGCTTAAGAAATCGCAAGGTTAAGCCTCATTCTTCTCGTCTTACGGGGAGCTCTATTGTGAAAGTCGATCCTCTTTCCGTAGATGACTTCAGCTTTATGTCGCCTTGGTGTCTCTCAATAATCGCTTTAGCCAGCGATAGCCCGAGCCCTGAACCCTTTTTCGATCTGCCGGCAGAACTGCCCCGGTAGAAACTCTGAAAGATCTTCGATGAATCTTCTTGCGAGACCCCGGGGCCTTCGTCTGAGACGCTTAAATAGGCGTAGGCTTCGCTCCCTGAAATTGACACAGATACCGAGCCGCCTTCAGGAGAGTAATCGATGGCGTTCTTAAGGAGATTGCCAATAGCTTGCGTAATCCACTTCTCATCACAGAAGACAATAGCCGACGATTCAGTATTCAGTGAAATCTCGATCTTCTTTCTGCGAGCTATCTCGATGTAGTTTCTCATTATATCTCTCGCCAGTTCTGCGAGATCTGCCTTTCTGAAACTAAATCTGATAGCGCCCGATTCTATCCTTGCTATGTTGAGAACGTCACCGATGAGCCATTCCATTCTCTCGATATCTTCGCCGCTTCTACCCAGAAACTCTTCAATCTGTTCTCTTTCCATATTTTTGCCGTCTAGCATTAATTCATTCATCGTTTTTAGGGAGGCAAGTGGCGTCTTGAGTTCATGCGATATGAAAGAGATGAAGGCCCTCATCTTGTCGCGCTCGGAATCAACGCTTTCCATGGTCTTCTCCAGTCTTCTGCTGAGCGCGTTCAGTTGTGCCGAGAGAATGGCCGTGTCCCCCTCGCCATCGAAAATCGATTTACCATCGTATCTCCCGCTCATCAGG
>NZ_JFHJ01000461.1:0-1382 GCF_003666285.1 Mesotoga sp. HF07.pep.5.2.highcov
AGGAATTCTTCATAGTCGTCTATTGTCATATTCACTGTGTTTTCAGGGATGCAGTTCATCTTCCAGTTCTCAAGCATTTCTGACTTCAGCGTGATACCTCCATACTTGAGACCCCCACCATTGCATTGATTTAGAGCTTCTGTAAGGTATTGTGAAGGCGGCTTAGAACTGATAGCAATGTTGATCTCGCTCTGTGTCATCGCATAGTTAGCAATCTGATTGTATTTTCCTCTGGTAAGTCCGAATTTCTTCAGGTATTCCTTCGGGAAAATGTGATGAACATCTCCCTTTAGGCTCACAAGATCCGCGACGCAGATATCACGTGAAAGGAAACCCTTGTCTTTAAGCTTCACTTGAGCCGCAAGATAGACATTGAAAGAAGGGCTGCTGGAAACCGAAGTATTCATTTGCTGCGGCAAGCCTACCTCCCAGAAAGCATCCGAGAGCTCTGCTGAAAAGACGTTTTCTATGAAGGTCTTCCCACTCTCATGTATTCTCCTGATATCATAGTCAAAAGTAGATTCGGGAGAACTGGAGTAACGACTCGTGAGAATTGAAAGGACAAACCACTTTCTGACTAATGATTCAATTTCCGCTTGATCGCAATTCATCTCGCGAAGAGTTAAATACATGATGTATGCGAAGTTGATCGAATTCTGGGACCTGATCATAGAACTATCTATGAAACCTGCAGAACGGAGAATCATGATGAACTTCTTGAAGTTGTTTTCATTCATGAAATCCATAACGCCGGTTTTCAATAGATCAAATGAGCGTTCGGAAATCTCCTCTTCGAACTCTCTCGTTTCGAAATTCCTGCCGGAAAGAAGCGCAACCAAATCCTGTAATCTGCCCCTTTTGAATTTCGAAGTGAAAGCTACTCTAAGCATGTCTGTATAAGAAGGATCATACAAGTCATCATTTTCATTCTTTAGCCAAGACATCCTGCCGAAGTAATCAGTCTTGGTGAACTCTTCATCCACCTCCTGGAGTTGTTGATAGAACTCCGGAGCGATGGCCAAATGGCAGAAATAATCTATTGCCTTCCTGAGATTGTTGCCGCCATATGTTTCGTTCACAGAGATCTTCGACATCGCAAAGTCCGCTTGACTAAGCACTGAGCCAGCCGAATTGATTCTTATGAAGATTTCTGTAACCGTTTCGATATCCAGATCGGAATTAAGTTCAATCAAGCCAATCGGGTTATTTACGATGCCTTTTAGTGACTCTAGACTCTCAAAAATCTCGTCTTCGTTCTCAACAGAATTCAATTCGCAGTAATTATTAACCGCCTGAATCAATCTGAAATCAGGTCTGAAGATTGCAGAGATGTCTGGAATCCAGTTCTTATCCTTCCTTATAGCGGGATTAGTAACCTCGAA
>NZ_JFHJ01000168.1:0-1507 GCF_003666285.1 Mesotoga sp. HF07.pep.5.2.highcov
CTTGATGCCACCAACCCCCAATCTCCGACCCCCAACCACGGTTCTTCCAACAGCAATGCTATCGCATTTTCTATCTGTATCCAAGTTTTCCCTCGGTTACTTAAATGGAACTATAGTCAAATATGATCGATAAGCAACGGAATCGAAGGTTATGTATATTCATACTATACAAATTTACAATTGACAATACAAGGTAATAAAAACTAGAATTGTATCGTATGAAAACCAAGGAGAATTCAGAATGAATTTCGACGAAGCCGTAGGACGGTTGTTTTTGATTGGAATACCCGGTCCGGAAATCGATAGCGAGACCGAAAGGACACTTCGAGAAGTCAAACCCGGAGCGGTTATTCTCTTTTCGAAGAATATCGTTGATGCTGTTCAGGTAAGGGCTCTCGTAGATGACATTCAAAGAGTCCTTGGGTACAAGCCCGCAATTGCTATTGATCAGGAAGGCGGGATAGTAAGCCGACTGAGGGACGGCTTCTCTGTTTCGCCCGGAGCTATGGCAATAGCCGCCACTGGAAGCACTAAAAACTCCTTCGTTGTTGGAAGAATACTTGCCAGAGAGATGAACGCCATAGGTGTGAATTGGAATCTCGCTCCCGTCGTCGATATTAACTGCAATCCCAAAAACCCGGGAATCGGAGTAAGGAGTTTCGGCGATTCTCCGGATCAGGTTATAGCCTACGCAAGGGCCTTTGTAGAGGGTATGAAGAGTGAAAGAGTGATGAGCTGTTTGAAGCATTTTCCCGGCAAGGGAAGGGTAGATGTCGACGCTCATCTGGATTTACCGATTCTGGACATCCCCCAATCTTTGCTTTATGAATACGAACTGAGACCATTCAAGGAAATTCAAGCAGATTCGATAATGCCTTCGCATATATACATGCCTCAGCTTCAGGCGTCCCGGGTTCCGGCGTCGATGTCGAGAGAGATATTGACGGATCTTGCCAGGAACGTGCTGAATTATCGCGGGGTCCTTGTCGCAGATGATCTGGGAATGGGGGGAGTGAGCAACTACTTCACGCCAGAGGAAGCCGCTATACAGGGTCTGAGAAATGGAATGGATTATCTGACTTACTGCCACGATCCGGTTGTCCAGAGAAGAGTCAAGAAGATTCTGATTAGAGAGATAGAAAAATCGCCAGAGCTGGAAAAGCGTTTCCAGGAATCTCTACAAAGAGTTGAGAAGTTCCGGGTAGAGGCGACCAGTGCCGACAGGTTCTCGATCGAAGAGATCGCCTCCCAGGAGAGTCTGAATGCGATGCAGGAGATTTCCGACAGATCTATCACGGCCATTCTGGAAGACAGTTCTCTTCTTCCCCTTCCAATCGAGAGTGTGAGCGGAATATTCTCTGTAAGGCTTTCAAGATTGGTTCAAGTTGAAGACGGTCCCCAGAAGGGAGTTCCCACTGTGGCCAGAGAGATCGCGCAGATGGCAGACTGTCCGATAATTGACTTCTCGCCTAACATAACCGTCGAAGAAGCGGACAGACTGGCTGCC
>NZ_JFHJ01000020.1:0-1267 GCF_003666285.1 Mesotoga sp. HF07.pep.5.2.highcov
AATAATATGCGTGTAGTTCAGATAGGAATCAAAATGCTGTTGGCCAGCGAAGCGCAAGCTGCAGAATGGAACATAATAATGGCGGGAGCAATAATCGCAATGATACCCCCTCTAATTATGTTGCTACTCTTCCAGAAGACCTTCATGGAAGGATTCAGCCTAAAAGACGAGAAGTAGAAGTTTATAAAGGTTCTACCTGTTGATAGCGTTTTCAATCGCTTTCAGAATCACTTTGCTGCTATAGGTAGCACCTGAAACTACATCGATCTGAACCGATTGTTTTTCTACAACCGAGTTAGTGATTGCTTCTGCAGCCTTCCCTCGACCGTGGTTATGCTTTACTATCTCAACTGACTTGACCTCATGCCCGGAAACCTCTACTCTCACAGATGCGCTTACGATTCCCGCTTCAAAACTGCCCTCGTAGATTCCGTCTTTCAATGTAGATAGATTTAGCTGCTCGAATTCAAGATTGTCAAGTTTCTTTAGATCTGCTTCTAGTTTTGGAACGACAAAGACCATTATTATTACTATTAAGGAAACAACAACAATTCCTGCTACCAAGAGTATTCTGATCAATATCCTACGCTTCATCTCTTCCCCCTGAAATTGAATTCTTTCGATATCCTAAAAGAAATCGGATTTCTAGTTCTCGAACTCCTTCACAAATTTCTCAATATTGCTTGAAACGACATGAGGCTGAGGTTTGCCTTTGAAAGCGGTTCTTACCATCATCCTTGAAAGAAAGCCCAGTCTCTCAAGGTTAAACTCACCCCCGAAAAAGCCCTTTGCTTTGCAGTTATTTAGAAAACTCTCGGGAAAGTTTTGAGAAAGGTACTCGCTGAAGTTTTCTTCTCCAGACCCCATGCACAAAAAGACGCCTAACCGTTTCTTTATTAGTGTGGCAAGATTTCTCTGAACGAATTCGGAGATAGTCCTTTGAACCTTACCTATTCTGATTGAGGCTCCGACAATTACGGCATCGAATTTCGTGAGGTCTGGGCTTGGGTTTCTCTTAATGTCGATAATCGTCTTTTCACCTGAAAGCTTTTCTGAGAGAATAATGGAACACTTCTCGGACGTACCGCTTCTAGTTGCATAGACTATTGCCGTGATAAAGACTCCTCCCTTGTTGATAGTGCGGTCCAGTTTTCTTTCAATTTAGTTTACATTATTTGCAGCTCTAGAGATTGCATATGCGAAAAGCAAGCATTTGCGATTCGTTTCCGAGGAGGAACGAATTGTTAGACAGCGCGCTCTTGAAGAA
>NZ_JFHJ01000199.1:0-7703 GCF_003666285.1 Mesotoga sp. HF07.pep.5.2.highcov
GCAATCAACGAGAGATTTGCTTCATTATCGAGAAAAACCGGATAGCGTCGAGAGAGCCGTTCTCTGAGTACGAGATCCTTCCATCCGAGATGAGGTACATATACGATTCTTGAATTTTCCACATCAACGATTCCCGGAACAGACAACGAGTATCCGAGGAATCTGGATTTTGGAATATTTTTCGAAATCAAGGAAGTCTTTTCAGTTAAGAGATCGATGAACTGATCAAAGTCACGTGGAGTTCTGAATCTACTTACAACTGAAACTGAGCCATCAAAGAATCCCCTACCTACAATTGTCTCTTCGACACCAATATCGATGACTACAGACATGAACGCCTTTCTGTTTAGTCTAAGGACGATTGCCTTTCTCCCAATTCGACCGGTCTCTTCTGCTTTCACTTCCTCGCAAAGACCCATTGATAGAAAATCCTTGATTATTTTCGTCACCGTGCTTGGGTTCAACCCCGATGCTACTGCAAGATCTCTTCTAGTAGTAGCGGGATTCTTCCTAAGCAACTGAAGAATCAGCTTTCTATTTGATCTTCCAATATTCTCTGAATCCAGCTTTTTACCCACCAAGCTGAAATCCCCCTTTCTACTCTAGCTTACTATTAATAAGAGATTAGATTAAATCTAAACAGAACCGTTTAGAGACAGCTGGTGGGGAATATCGCCCATAAGATGATTCTTCCTAATTTATTTATTGCCGCAAACAATTGAAAGAATCTTCTTCGCCCAGACTCTAAAAAACTTTCCGACCAGGCAGCGAAACTCAAGAATAACGGACAAGTGATTCTTACTCGTAGCCTGGACGGATTTGAATCACTAGTATGATTCTATCAGCTAAATGAATGATGCTAACAATGAAAGTTACTGCCAGTTCTGAGAATTTCCAGAATCTGTCGGTTTTTTTGCCGATCATTCAGATTATCGAACCCGAGACTCTTCAAAAGCGGTTTGTTTTATGGTCATTCATTTCTGGCATAAATGGTCTTGCTTGTTACCTTAGAATTGAATGATCAACAAGCAGTTCTTTAGTATAATTGTCTCAAGGATTATTACAAGGAGGTCCTGCCTGTGCTTCTCGAACGAATCAAGTACATAGATTGGCCTGCTTATGATTTTCTTCTGAGTCTTATGAGGGTCAACTGTAATGAGATGATAATCGAAGCCTACAAAGAACAAGATTTCAAAGATCAGTTTGTGCCTGACCCAGAGCTCCTTGAATGGGCAAAGGAAACAAAGAAGATTCTTCCTGACGATATAAAAGAGCTTCTCGAGCGATTTTTTGACTGTGAAACGTACTTCGGCGCAGGAACCTTTTCTCTTGTCCAGGAGAGAAATCTACGAGAACCCGAGGAGTTCATCAAAGCTCTCAAGAGCACATCCGAGAAAAGCATACTAGGGCGTTTCCTAAGAACTGGATTTGGAACCGATGTCAAGTCTAGAGACTCTTCTCAATTCGAGGAATTAGTTGAAAGGCTGACGGTAGATGAAAAGGAGATGCTCCTTTTCATAACTGAGAGTACTATTTTCTCGTCTTTTCAAAAGGCAAATCTTCTTGGATTTCTTGAAAACCCGGCTGAAACAAAACAGGATCTGATATATCTCTTTGAATGGTTCCTTGAAAATGTTTTCAACAGAATGCGGGACGAAGTTAGGAGGTCGAACGAGAAGCATCTGAAGAACCTTGAGGAATACATTCGAAAGGGGGGCACATCGTATATTGAAAAATTGAACCTCTTGAGTTTCTTTGACATCCTCGAGACGGTTCAAACTATAGAATTGAGTGTATCGCCATTCCTGGGCCTAGATCAAGCCGGCCTTATGGTTATGAAAGACAGGTACCTCTTTATTCTCGGATATGACAGAATAGAAGTCCCCTTCAGGGAGAAAGATGAGAAACTACAGTGTATCGACGTCTTTAGCGCTCTGGCCCACAAAGAAAGGCTTGCAATACTTAGAGAACTTAGCAGAGAGCCTCATCGACCAGTTTCCCTTGCGAAAAAATTGCGAATCTCCGCCGGCGACCTGAGCAATCATCTCGAAAAGCTCAAA
Source organism: Mesotoga sp. HF07.pep.5.2.highcov (assembly GCF_003666285.1). NCBI lineage: Bacteria > Thermotogati > Thermotogota > Thermotogae > Kosmotogales > Kosmotogaceae > Mesotoga > Mesotoga sp. HF07.pep.5.2.highcov. The sequence goes on from NZ_JFHJ01000199.1 coordinate 2,061, forward strand.
AAGGGGAGGCTCCTTGAAAGCGTTTATAATGGTGAGTATGTTGAATACACAGTCAATGCAAAAGAACTCAAGAGGCTTGTTAGCGAATCGCTTGATAAGCTGCTTGAAGAGCAGAACTAAATCGAACAACGATCAGATCAACCCTATTTAAACAGAAACGGGGCTCTTCAGCCCCGTTTATATTTGAACTGTTTCGCCTATCGCTCGATGAAATCTTCCAGAATCTTCACAAACAACTCCGTGTCCTCAAGAATAACACTGTGTCCGTAGTCAGGAAGCACACGGATTTCAACATCCTGGAGTATTTTCTCGAATCTCCTTGCCATCTCTTCAGTAACAATATTGTCAAGCTTTCCAACTATAACAAGGTGTGGAACCTCAATCTCACTGAGCGCTTCAGTGAAATCGTACTTTTCAAGCGCTCTAGCGTTCTCTACAAAACATCTTCCATCCATCATCAGAGCCTCGTCGACAAGCTGCTCAAGAAACTCGTCTACTTCACGGGTCGGCATTACACCAATCAGAGCCTTTTTAAGAAGCTCTCTATTTCCTCTGTACATCTCCAGATATGGGTAAACCTCTTCTGGAGTCTTTAGACCATCGGGAGGGGCAGGATCCACCAAAATGACTCGATCGATCAGATCAGGCCTCTTTATGACTGCACTCTGAGCGACAGCTCCCCCAAGAGAATGGCCAACAAGAACCACACCATCTAATTCCATCTCAAGTATGAAATTAATCACGTAGTTGGCGTAATTATCGATACTCACCTCTTCAAGTCTGTCAGATCTCCCGAAATTCGGCAGATCGATTGCATAACCTTTTAATCCACTGGGGAGAATCTTGAGAGCAGGTTCAAACCATTTGCTCGACGCGAAATTACCATGGACTAATACCACGGGAATCTCATCGTCACCCACTGTTTCAAGATAGAAGATCTTTTTGTCAACTATCCTTACGTACTGTTCGGCTATTGACCTTTCCATGACCAGATCCCTCCTGTCAGACTTGTGTGTTCTGTGTTCCTCACTTCTCATATTAACATTCAAAGCACAGTTCGAGGAAATCTCTTTGGTTTCATAGGCGAAAAGTCTTTCAGTCCGAAAGAAACTTGCTCCAATTGCACATATCACCAAGAAAGCTATGAGCAACCTGTATCGTATATACTCTCACCTCTGAAATAATCTCCTATTTACAAACCCAGGTAGGAACGCTTCACATGTTCGTTGTGCATCAGGTCATCAGCAGTGCTTTCAATTGCAAGGGTTCCATTTTCTATGACATAGCCCCTATCAATGACTTTTAGGCCCTGTCGAACGTTTTGCTCGGAAAGGATCATGGAAACTCCCTCGGATTTGATCATTGAGAGTTTCTCAAAGAGCTCTGTAACCAAAGTGGGCTGAAGTCCTACTGATGGCTCATCTAGAATTAGAAGCCGTGGGACTGCCATAAGAGATCGTCCAACTGCAAGCATTCTCTGTTGCCCACCGCTCATTGTTCCAGCCAGTTGATAGGCCCGCTCTTTGAGTACTGGGAAAATTTCGAACACAAATTCCAGCCTCTCATTTACTTTGTCTCTAGCTTCCTTTATATAGGATGCACCGATCTTGAGATTCTCTAAAACAGTCATAATTGGGAACAGCTCACCATCCTGAGGCACAACTGAAATCCCTTTTCTTACGATGGAGTGTGTTTCATAAGGAAGCAGCGATTCGCCTTCGAAGAGAATCTCACCCGACCTTGGCTTTACGAGACCAATGATCGAGTTGATCAGAGTTGTCTTTCCTGCACCGTTAGGACCGAAAAGCCCAACAGCTTCCGCTCCGACATTGAAGGAGAAGTCCGTAATTACCTGAATCCTCCCGTATGAGACAAATAGATTCTTGACTTCGAGCATCAGGCATCCTCCCCCAAATAAGCAGTTATGACGTTGTGCTGTTGCGATACTTCACTGTAAGGTCCCTCTGCAAGGATAGTACCCCTATCAAGTACTATAACTCGCTCCGTTATTTCTCTGATTACGCTCATGACGTGCTCTATTATGCATATCGTCACGCCTGTTCCTCTAATCTTTCTTACGGTATCTATCATTTCTCTGGTTTCGTCCATGTTTAATCCCGACATAACCTCGTCAAGAAAGAGGATCTTCGGTTTTGTGGCCATTGCTCTTGCGATCTCTATCTTCTTGATATCAAGAACAGTTATCTTATCAAGAGTTTGGTCGGGCTCTTCAAGTCCTATTGTTTCACAAAGCATAAGAGCGCTCTTTTTGCTCTCCTTAAGCTTTTCACCGTTTCCAAAAAGTCCTCCGACCATTATGTTTTCAACTACTGTGAGGTTCTTTAACGGTCGAGCAATCTGAAAAGTCCTTGCGATCCCAAGGTTGCATCTTTTGTGTGCTGGAAGAAAAGTGATATCGATGCCGTCGAATATAATTTTCCCCTCGCTCACCATATGGACTCCCGATATAAGATTTGTTAGAGTCGTCTTCCCTGCACCGTTTGGTCCAATCAAACCGAGAATTTCACCCTGCTGGATCTCCATAGAGACGTTATCTACGGCGACTAGTCCACCGAAACGTTTTGTGACTTTATCAAGCTTAAGTATACTCATTTTATCGTTCCTCCAGACGGCGTTTTCTGAATCCAGTAACATCTTTGATTGCGCCATACACACCGTTCGGCAAAAAGAGAACTACCACAACTATGATTACACCGTAGATAATCAAATGTCCATAGGGCATTATTAACTTGAGATACTCAGATGAAAGACCCAGAATAATCGCGCCAAGGACTGGGCCAATAGTTGAGTATATTCCTCCCACCAACGCCATGGCTATCGGTAGAAGAAGATAATGAGCTGAAAAACTGCTCTCTGGATAAACAAATCCATACTGAAGTGCATATGTTGAACCTATTACTCCTTGTATTATCGAAGTCACAACAAAAACAAATATCAGATATTTGTAGATATTTACTCCATGAGACTTAGCTACTGTTTCATCGGCTCTAATAGAATCGATCGCAAAATGAACTCTAGTTCTCTGAAACACTTCTGAAACCACAATTGTACCCACTGTAATACCCAACATGAGCCAATAAACTTTGACAGAGTCGTAGTTAAAAAGAGTTGTATAAACTATCTTTCCACTTGGGCCTCCGGTAAGCTTGTTCAAATTCCTTATGATTACCATGAATACGCTTGCGAGAGCCATTGTTGTTATTGCGAAATACAAACCACGCAATCGCAGAATTGCCATACCCAGCAAGAGAGAGACACCTCCAGCCAAAAGACCTCCCAGGATAATCCCTACAAGTGGGTCCACACCGAAGTCAGCGACTGCAATGATACCCGTATAACCACCGAGTCCGAAAAAACCAGCCGTACCAAAAGACAGCTGACCTGTTCTGAGCATCATATCCCAGCTGATCGACAACGTCATGAACGTCAAGATAGTTATGGCAACACTTATGAAGTACGCCTCAGTCACAACGGGAAGAAGAGCAGCCGCGATGAGCAACATGATAATAACAAGTGACTTTGTGATCTTCATAATGATTGCCTCCTTAGGGATCTGATCATTATGACAGCTATCAGAACTCCAAAGAATACTATGTCTGACCAGCCCGCATAACCAGGTATAGATTGCACAATAGCTTCCCCAACTCCAAGAACAATACCACTAACAAGAATTCCGGTAAGATTTCCAAGTCCAGCCATTGCAACTAGACAGAAAGACTTCATTGTAAATGCCGAACCCACAGAAGGAAAGATTGCAAATCTTGGTACCATGACTCCTGCGGCAATTCCCAGAATAGCAATCGATATTCCAAACACAAAGAGATACACGAAACCCGTGTTGATCCCAACAATTTTCGCGCCCTGTGGATTCTGACCGACGGCAAAAGTTGCCTGCCCCAGTCTCGTCTTCTTCAGAAAGAGCTGAAGTGCAATTAGCACTGCGAAAGCAAAAACAACATACAAGAGCTCATAGGTGCCGAATCTTACACCTGCAATTGTTGTAGACGAAGAAGAGTACTCAACGTAGACACTTCTAGGTCTTGATGTCCAGATGACATTCATTGCTTCCAATAAAATCATCGATATCCCAAATGTGAGAAGCAACTGGTTCAAATGTCCTGACTTCATTACTCTCGTAATAGTCAACTTATAGATCACCACTCCGAGCCCAAACAATAGAAAAAAGACTGGGATAATGGACACGAGAGGATCCATTCCTAGGTTTGTGGCAAAAAGATAGACAAAATAAATACCCAGCGAGAGGAAATCGCCGTGGGCAAGGTTCATAATTCCTACAACTCCAAGGGTTAACGAAAGAGGCAAACCGACCAAAGAATATAGGCTTCCTCTTTGGAGTCCATATATGGCGGCGTGAGGCTTCCAAATAGCCACCACGACAATTACAGCAATCAGGAGAAAGAGATTCCTGTGCTTTCTCATGAACGAGATGCTCTCCAAGTCAGTCACCACCCAAGCTACAGCTTATTAGATAGTAAGGTCGGGCACGAGTGCCCGACCTCACACTACTTATCTTCCTTCCCAAGAAGGAAATGGATAAATCGGTTCAGCGGTCTTGAGATTAAGCGGCCAAATAACCTGCTGTTCTCCGCCCTGCCACTGAAGTATTTTCTGGCCAGTGAATCCCTGATGCTTTATTACATTGCTTGGAGACATCTTTAGGACTTCTCCTATCGGTGAAGCGTATTCTACTTCTTCTAGCGCCTTTATCAGTTCTGCCTTGTCAAGAGTTCCCGCGGCTTTGATTCCTTCCGCAAGGAAGTAGATGTTTGTATATCCCAGTGGTGCGAAATAAGTTGCCGGTTCTTCATTGTACTTTTCGATGTAAGCATTCCAGAAGTGCTCTGCAGTTGGACTTACCTTGTTTATTGTTGGTGCCCACATTCCGTAGAGTGTCACGCCTTCTGCTAGAGGAGAATCTCCGAAGTGTGCCGGCCAACCTGGAGGTGCTCCAACAAAGAACTTAGGAGCAAAACCAATTTCCTTGGCCTGCTGAAGCATTGGAAGAGCATCGGCATCGTAACCTGCCCAGACAAAGAGGTCGGGGTCATAGGCCTTAGCCTGCTGAAGCATTGCTCTGTAGTCGCCTCCACCAAGCGCCGCACTCTTGAAGGAGACTCCCATATAGTCTCCCATGACAGCTGCCCACGAACCTTCTCCCTGATTGGCCTGAGATTGAAGTACAAGATAGGATTCGTGAGAGGCAGATCCAAAACCGCCTTCTTCATATGCAAGGAAGATCTTCGAAATTTCGATGTCGGGATAAGCCTCAGCTAATTCTGTCCAACCCAGGCCGTAGCTGGCACCCTGCTGGTAGTCCCATGGATGAAGATGAAAATACCAGTCGGCGTCCGGTCCAACTGCATTCTCGCATAGATATGAAGCCGCGCCGCTCCAGATAGTGATCTTCTGGTACCTTTTCATTACTGGGATCTGCGCAAGATGGACTGAAGATGCCATACCTCCAACGAAGAAATCAACCTTATCTACTGTAGCAAGTTTCTCAATTGCTGCAGCTCCCTTTTCGGGCTTCAGCTCGCTATCCACTACAATTAGCTCCAGAGGTCTACCAAGTAATCCCCCTGCAGCGTTGATTTCGTCGAT
>NZ_JFHJ01000369.1:0-1728 GCF_003666285.1 Mesotoga sp. HF07.pep.5.2.highcov
CGAATACGCTCCATCGGTGGCGTAGGAAATCATGATTGGAGCCTCTCCCGACTCGAACTTCTGGAAGGCGTCGTCCCAGCTCAACGAAACCGTTAGAATCGAAGGAGTCAGCGCCCGCCAGAACTCTTCGAAGCGCTCTCCAAACAAAAGGTAAGTCCATGCAAGAAATGAGAGACCAGTACTGGAGGTTCTCGGATCCTGGATTATTACGCTTCTTTCGAACTCCGGCTTAGTAAGGTCCCACAAGGTTGAAATAGACTCTTCGATCTGACTTCCGTTGCAGATGAGTGCTATACTTCCAAAGTCATAAGGCGTGAGTCGCCACTCCTCATCCAGCAGGAGATCGTTGCTTATGATTCTCTCAAAGCCCATGGGGCGATAAGAGAGAAAGATGTCCTCTTCGAAGGCCCGCCGCGAAAGAAGATTGTCGATCCCAATAACGACATCTCCATCAAACTTCTCTCTCTCCGAAATAATCAAGCTCAACAGTGATCCCGAGTCTCCCACCGCACGAAACTCGACGTCAATTCCAGTCTGTTCTGTAAATTTACCAAAACTCTCTTCGGCAAGCGGTTCTAGCGAGTCATATGAGTAGACAGTCAATGCGGATACTGCTGAAAGAGAAAGGAAAAAGATCATCAGTGACAGCAGTAGTGCTCTTCTCATAAAAATACACCTCCTGTAAGCGATTACCGGAGGCGCACTCACTGGCCGTCCCTACGCCGGTCCTAACCGGATCAGGTTCATGGGGTCTGCTTTCAGCACTCTCAGCCCTTTGGGCTCCCCCGGCAACCAATTATACCACCGTCCGTTTGGTGATACAATTGACGAGGAGGTGGTCATTTGAAGGCTGCAATCCTTCTTACAGGCGACGAGATTACTAAAGGAGTTGTCAAAGACAGTAACGGCGGCTATCTATCTGAAAAACTCACTGCCCTGGGATTCGAAGTTCAGTCAATAGTCATTGTTCCCGACAGGAAAGAATTCATAGAAAGAGAAATCAGTAACGCTCTTGATAAAGCCGATCTCTTGCTAATAACTGGCGGACTCGGAAGCACTTTCGACGACATAACGCTCCAAACGGTTGCCGATTTTCTTGGGAAAGAGCTGATTTATGACAGCGAGTATCATTCGTCGCTCTCGAGAAGTTTTGAAGAAAGGTATGCTCGAGAAGCTCCCGCAGTTGAAAAGACAGTCTTTTGTGATTCAGGACTCCATTCAACTAGCAAATCCATCGGGAAGTGCGAGAGGAGCTTACATAAGAGAAGATAATAAGGAAATCGTTATACTTCCGGGACCTCCAGTGGAAATGGAAGCGGTGTTCAGAGAGGCGCTTAAGTTCATCTCGCTCCCACCGCCTTCTTATTCTAGAACAATTGGTTTTGTCGACCTTACGGAACCCGAAGTAGAAGAGTTCACGGAGCAGATGCTCTCGGAATTTCCTAGCGTCAAGTTTGTCACGAGAGTAAGATACTTCTCGGGACCTACCGTAATTTTATCTTCAGATAATGAGCAGATTCTTGAAGAGATCTGTTCGTTATTCACGAGACGATGGAAGAAGTACGTGTATACCACGACCGGCGAGGAGTTGGTCCAGGCAGTAGTGAAAGAGCTCAAGGCTAGAAAACTATCTGTCTCGGTTGCAGAATCCTGTTCTGGGGGGCGTCTCTCAGCTCTTCTAACATCGGTTTCAGGGGTTTCCGATGTTTTTCCCGGTGCAATTGTCTC
>NZ_JFHJ01000332.1:0-968 GCF_003666285.1 Mesotoga sp. HF07.pep.5.2.highcov
ATCAAGACATCTACCGAGGCGGAACTGATAAATTTGATCGGACAACTTCCGGATGATTTTCTTTTGAGGTAGAGAAGGATTAAGCTTCACTAATAAAAGTCCCGATACAGCGAAAAAACGATCTGTATACTGCACAGTAAGTTACTGACCAGTATACTAATTTGAAGAAACACTCGAAAACGCTAATATAAAGCGAGATACAAGTGGTTCAGGACTGCCGATTTCATGTACTTGATTAGGTAAAAGAGTCTCGGTACGAACAGAAATGGGTGACTCGACGCATGAAATCTTCACCTGTTATCGCTGCGGTTTTTCACTTCATTTCCCGGCGAACGGAGAACCGGCGGCAAACCAGTTTCTTTTGCTCTTCCTACCACCTACCCGCTCCGCCCGGCTGCGCCTTCAAAAACCGAGATCCCGTGCACAAGCATCACGGGATGACCCTGAATAGTAGTCGAAAAAAGAAATCGCAAACAGAAGCCCTGAACAGAGACCCCAAACAGAAGAATTTTGGGGCAGGCTTCAGGGCAAGCTCTACGGGATGTCGGCGTGGGGATATAACGGGATGACAACTAACAGTTATTGCAAAAAGGCTAGATTCCGTCATTCCGACAAAGCCCCTGGTCGGAATCTTGATGCTACTGCTTCATTGCCTAACGAAGAACTTGGGCGCGGAGCGTCGGAACGAAGAACTAGTTTCTTATTCGGCGAACGGAGAACCAGCCACAAACCAGTTTCTTTTGCTCTTCCAACCCGCTACCCCGTAGCTGCTACCACGGTCTTGCCGTTTCCCTCTTGCGCCCAAATAAATATCCTTGTAAAACTGAATTGCTCTCGCTTTTTTCTTTTGTTCCCTTGGTGCTAAGATTGGCATGAACATGAGTCGAAGGAGCTGAGAGAATGAGGATAGCGAAGTCACGTTCATGGGAGGCTTTCAGAACTGGAAAGGAACATGGAGTCTGGGGTTG
>NZ_JFHJ01000658.1:0-1281 GCF_003666285.1 Mesotoga sp. HF07.pep.5.2.highcov
TTTAAACGACCACTGAGACTAGTGTCGATTACCTCATCACTGAATCTAATTACGTATCCCGCAATCAACGAAGGATCCACAGTTACTTTCAACAAACCCTGCATCCCTGTTTTTTCTCTTACCTTCTCCAGTATGGCCTCTTCCTCTTCTGAAGTAAGTTCAACTGCAGAATCGACCTCAACATTTATCATTCTGCCTTCAACTAGGAGCCTTGCGGAAAAAGCGTTCTCGATGTCGGGAAGGAGCTCAAGCCTCTTCATCGAAACCAGAAGCGCTGCCAATCTTTCGATCTGCTTCAGAGGTCTTTGGACAAAACTCAGGAGTATTCCCGTCTTTTTTTCACCCTGAACTGTGGGATCGAAAAGAAACTTCGAGAGCTCCTCGTTCGAGATGCTCTGAGAGAGTTGCTGAAGTTGAGAAAGAGCTGTCTCTCGGTTTTCTGAAGGCAGACTATCGAAAAGAGCGTTAGCATACTTCGAAGCCAGCGAAAGAATTCTCTTCACTCCTTATCCCCCATGCTCTCAAGAATTCTCCTGGCGTACTGTTTTCTCGCAGCCTCGTCCATATCCTTCTGGAGAAATTTCCCCACCATGGCAACTGCAGCAGTTACTATCGCACCCTTAATTTCACCGGCGGCCTCTTCTCGCTCCCGTTGAATCTGCAGTTCTGCAGCCTTGTACATCCTCTGTATTTCCTGCTGCGCTCCTTCTCTGGCCTGTCTCACGATTTCCTCTGCCTGTCTCTCGGCCTGTGAGATTATCTCATTGGAGGATGATCGCGCCTCTTGAATCTTCGCCTCGTATTCTCTCTTGAGGTCGTTTGCTTCAGTTCTCAGCTTTTCGGCCTCGGCAATTTCACCGCTGATTTTCTCTTTTCGCTGCTTCATGATATCGAAGAACTTGTCGAAAAGAAGCTTCTTCAGAACGAAAAAGAGCAGCAAAAAGTTCAGTATCGACAATATGGCTGTCAAATTCAGTTCAATCAAGTTATCACCCCTCCTCTAGTCAGGGGAAGATTTCACACTACCAGGAGAATCATAAACGCAATAACGAGCGAATAAATGCCGGTAGTCTCTGCAATCGCGTCTGCGAGAATCATTCTTGTTGTCAGGGTTCCTATCATTTCAGGTTGTCGCGCCATTGCTTCCATCGCACTCGCACCGACTCTACCTTCACCGATTCCCGGTCCGATAGCCCCAATACCCATCGCAAGTCCAGCGCCAATAAACTTTCCCATCATCATCAAGCCTTCACCAATATCCACAGTAAAACCTCCTTACTC
>NZ_JFHJ01000551.1:0-2230 GCF_003666285.1 Mesotoga sp. HF07.pep.5.2.highcov
TAGATTTAATTATGATGCATTGCCTCATTGCTGTAATCCATGCCCAAGTGCAGAAGAGATTCTTGACACAACCTTCTTGAGGAGATCGGAGAATTTTTTCATGACCTCCTCTTCCATCCGGAATATTGGACCGGATATGCTTACCGATGCGACGACCATGCCGGATGAGTCGAATATCGGAGCTCCAACACATGCTACACCGTCTTCGTTCTCCCCCCTATCGAAAGCTGTCCCTCTTGATCTTATCCTTTCCAGCTCCTCCCTTAGCTTTGCTTTGTCTGTTATTGTCTTCGAAGTCTGGGGAACAAGGTCAAGAACGTCAATAAGCTGTTCGCGATCAACCTCGGGAAGAAAGGCAAGTATCGCCTTCCCCACAGCAGTACAGTAGAGAGGGGCCCGTCTTCCTATGTATAACTTTGTGTGAAGAGATTTGAAGCTTTCGAAGCCTTCAATCGAGACAACCTCCGTTCCGTCGAGTATGCCCATGTGTATCGTTTCTCCAGTCTGAAGGTGGAGTTTCTCCATTTCGGCAAAGGCCACATCCTTAAGCCTCATAGAAGAGAGATAAAGACTTCCCAGCTCAAAAAGCTTTATCCCTATCCTGTATGTAGAAGTCAGGCTGTCCTTTTCGAGAACGTGTTCTTCACAAAGGGCCTCCGTGATTCGATACACGGTCGCCTTGGGCAAACCGCTCTTTTTCGTCAGATCGTCAAGACTCAATCTTGATTCTTCAAGACTGAATGAACTGACGATTTTGACGATCCTTTCAACACTCTGCATTTAGATCCCTCAACTATGATCTGACCTTAATGCGCATACCCCAGCAATCTTGGCAGCCACAAAACGAAATCAGACCAGTAAGTAATGATTACAAGTCCCATAACTTCTATCGGTATCCAGTATTTTAGCATCTCTCTAAAAACCTTTCCGACGGGAGTCTTGCTTATTGCGCTTGTTATGAACCCGGTCTGCCCGTAAGGAGGCGTATCCAGCGCAAGCATAAGGTTGAAAGTGGTTACGATTCCGAAGTGAACGGGGTCGATCCCCACCGCCCTCACAAGTGGAAAGACTATCGGTATTACAACCAGCTGTATGACGGATACGTCGAAGAACATTCCAAGTATGAAGAAGAGAACGTTCACACTCAGAAGCAGCACCCAGGCACTGGAAAGAAGCCCCAAATCCATAAATGCGTTTGTCAGCAACAGAGGGATCTCTTCTCTGGCAAGCACATATTTCACAACGAAGGCACCGGCAATCATGAAGCTTATTGCGCCAACGTTGTAAACTGTCTTTAGCATTATCTTCCGTAGCTTCTTCAGTCCAAGCGTTCGATAAATGAAGATGCTTACCAGTATCGAATACGCAGCGAGGACCGCAGCAGATTCCGTTGGAGTGAATATTCCCCCGTAGATCCCGGCCAGAAGAATAATCGGAGCCATTAAGGCGGGAAAGGATCTAATGAAACTCTTAGCTAGTACTTTCAGCGGATATCTCTTTCCTACCGGATAGTCTCTCTTCTTCGAAAGGTAGAAGGCCATACCGGCCTCTAGAAAACCTAGAAAGAGCCCAGGAACAATCCCTGCAAGAAACAAGTACCCCAGCGAGGTTCCTGTCAGCATTGCATAGATTACCATTGGGATGCTGGGAGGAATAAGCGGAGAAATCGTTGCCGAAGCGCACGTAACCGCACAGGCAAAGGGGCCGTCGTAACCGTCATCCATCATAGCCTTTATCTCTATTGTCCCAAGTCCAGATACGTCGGCTATTTCCGAACCGCTCATGCCGGCGAAAATGATGCTGGCTCCTATATTTGCATATGCAAGACCGCCACGCATGCCACCCAGAAGCTGTTTCAAGAAGCCGAAAAGCCTGTCGGTTATCTCGGTATCGTTCATCACGTTTGCAGCAAATATGAACATCGGAACTGCCAACAAGACATCCTGAGCTCTCAATTCTATTGCCATTATGTCAAGAAAGATTCCCAGATCCATTCCGGAAGTGACAAAGTAGGCGAAACCGCCCATTATCATTCCAAATGCAATGGGGTATCCCAGGGCAAAGGCAGCACCGAATACTATGAAAAAGAGTATCAATCCCATGGTTCGACCTCCTTGGGAAAGATTCTTCCGGAGAAGAGTTCTATGAAGCTCTTCACTATCCAGATTACGTTGTGAATGAACGTCAATGCCATGAAAATTGGAAAGCACATGAAGAGATATGTCCAGGG
>NZ_JFHJ01000271.1:0-11695 GCF_003666285.1 Mesotoga sp. HF07.pep.5.2.highcov
GTTGCGACATGTCAGGAATGTTTTGAAGCTGAAATGATGATTGAGAGCCTTAAGTATGAAGTAGAGGATGAGGTTGTTCTCAACAAGTTCATGCTTAGCGAGGCAGAGAATCAGGAGCTCAAGCTGAAGTACGCGAAGGTGTACGGAGTATCTGAAAGTGAACTCGATCTTTACCCAATGATATTCATTGGAAAAGATGCCTTTACCCCGTTAAATACCACTCCTGACAGTGTGCTGGAAAGTATGATCAACTACTCTCAGGAAGAGCGAGAAACAAAACTTCGGGAGATAGAGGCCCTAGGTGATGATGTCACCCACAGGCTGAACGATAGATACGAGCAGTTCAGCCTCTTCGTCGTTCTCGGGGCTGGTCTGATTGACGGAATAAATCCGTGCGCGTTTGTTGTTCTCATTTTCCTTGTCTCGTATCTTTATTACGTTGGAAGAGGGAGAAACGAGATTTTAGTTGCGGGAATATTCTTTGCCGTCGGGATCTTTGCGGCCTATCTCGCCATGGGAACCGGTCTTCTGGGAGCTGTTGGATACGTCGAGAGCATTTCCAAGGTATTCCAGCTAATCTTCTATCCCGCTATGGCGATCTTCACAGGGCTACTCGCTGTACTTTCGGTCGTTGATTTCTACAGGATGAGATACAGGAACAAGAAGGCGATCCTTGAGCTTACTCCTGGTTTGAAAAAGAAGACACACGAGATTATTAGAAAGAACGCGAGGGCGAAGACCATATGGATCGCATCGCTCGTAACTGGAATTCTCGTTTCTTTTGTAGAGTTCATGTGCACCGGTCAGGTTTACCTTCCCACGATCGTCTATATTATAAACAGCTCCGGCGTAACTGGAAGGGCGCTGGGATTCCTTGTTGCTTACAATCTAGGCTTCACAGTTCCGATAATTGCAATCACGCTGATAGCTTACTTCAGCTCGTCGACGAAGAGGATTCAGGAGTTCATGACGTCCACGCAGGCCGCAGCGAAGATAAAACTGCTAATGGGAGCTCTGTTCACAGTTTTCTTCGTAATAATGCTAAATATCACCCTGAAGACGTTTAGTCTGATATGATCTAGATAACCATACGGATCCCGTATAGATTGAAGAGATTCTGATCTCAAGCGTTGGTAAGCATTAGATCTTTTTCGTAAGCAGAACAGATTGTCTACACTTCTCGCGAAGATTCAACTATGAAAAAACAAGGGGCATTTTGCCCCTTGTTCAAAATGATCTCGATCGATTCCTCAGCAGAAACCTACCGATTGTATTATTCGTCGTCCTCTTCGTCGTCAGAGCCATCTTCAAGGTCCTCTAAAGAAGTATCGTCTTCCTCGCTGGAAACTTTAACGGCTTCTTCTTCGGTAGTAACTTTCTTTGATTCGATTGCAGCCGCTTCGAGGCCCTCTCGACCCTCGAGGATTGCATCTGCCATCGTATGTACTATTAGCTGGATCGCTCTTATAGCATCGTCGTTTCCCGGGATGATGAAGTCGATTACGTCAGGATCGCAATTAGTATCGGCGATTCCGATTACTTTTATTCCCAGTTTGTTTGCTTCCGCAACGGCAATCTCTTCCTGTTTCGGATCAACGATGAAGATAACGTCGGGAAGCTTCTGCATTTCCTTGACACCGCTGAGGTTTTTTCTCAGTTTGTCGAGTCTCTTGTTTATCATGCTCTGCTCTTTCTTAGGCAGGGCAGAAAGCTTTCCAGACTCTTCCATTTCTTCGAAGTTCTTCAGAGCTTCGATTCTTTTCTTTATCGTGGTGAAGTTCGTTAAAAGACCACCGAGCCAGCGGTTGTTTACGTAGAAAGAGTCGCATCTCTTGGCTTCTTCCTCGACGATCTGCTGAGCCTGTCTTTTCGTACCTACGAACAAGAAGGTAGCCCCTTCCTGAGCGGAGTTTCTGACGAAGTCGTAGGCCTCTTCGATGAGCTTCAAGGTCTTCTGCAAGTCTACGATGTAGATACCCTTTCTTTCACCGTAAATATAGGGTTTCATCTTGGGGTTCCATCTTCTCGTCCTATGTCCGAAGTGAACTCCGGCCTCGAGAAGCTGCTTCATTGATACTACCGACACAAATACACCTCCGTTTTGGTTTTCCTCCGGCTTCGCCGTCGATCGACCCCCGCAATGAGGGCACCGGGACCGAATGCGATTATTGCCGTGTGTTATCCTCGTCTTTGACGAGATCTCTGTATGTGTACCTTTTTGCGTTCAACCATAGGTCCTCGAGAGAATAGAACTCTCTTCCCTTCTTACTGAAAATGTGGACGATGAAATAACCACCGTCAATCACCATCCAGTTGTAACCCTTGCCTTTATCGTAGTAGATAATCTCTACGGCTTCCCTTTCAATGTATTGCAGTATCGCCTCCCGTAGCGAGTCCATATGAGGGTCGGAATTTGCCGTAGTCACCACGAAATAATCTGCAAGGTTTGACACCTTCGAGACATCAAGTATTACTATGTCTTCTCCAAGTTTTTCGTCAATTATCTCAGCAATTTCCTTAACTACTTTATCCAAGATTGATTCCCCCATTAAAGACACGTTCTCAGTTCTCCGTCGACCGTCCGCCTAATTCACAAAATTCTCCAGCCCATTTCACTGATCATGAATAGACACTTGCCCACGAACGAATAGCCGAACTTCCTTTCCTAACTTCCTTACTACTCCTGAAGGTCCCTTTGATGGACACAGGACTCATCGAGGAGGTACTCTCTGAAGATCACACTCCCCGGTTCAAGCAGGACTCAGTAGATTTCTTTCGCTTTCATTCCAGAGTAGTAGCTTCAACTCATATGTTTCATACAATGCCTGTTTCATCTATCATGTTACACTAATCGTCAGATTTAACTCTATTCAACTGTGACGCTCTTTGCTAGATTTCTAGGTTTGTCGGGATCAAGTCCCTTCTTGACGGCGACATAGTATGCAAAGAGCTGTAGATAGGGTGACATAACGAGCGGATAAATTGGATCCAGAACTCGCGGTACCTCTATTCGGCTGTTTACCGACTTTGCTACTTCCTTGTCATTCTCGGAGCACAGAGCCAGTACCTTGGCGTCTCTGGCCCGTGTCTCCATGATATTTGAAATCATCTTCGACTTCAGTTCGTCTTCGGGGACAATTGCAAAGACCGGGAAGTCTTTGTCAAGCAACGCAATCGGCCCATGTTTCAGTTCTCCGGCCTGATAACCGCTGGCGTGAATGTAGCTTATCTCCTTGAGCTTCAAAGCTCCTTCAAGAGCGGATGCGTAGCTATATCCTCTACCTATGTACATGAAATGCTTATAATCCGAGTGTTCGGCCGCCAATCTCTTACACTGCTCGTCTGCTGTTGGGAGAGTGTTTTCGAATACGGTGGGCATTCCTTCCAGCTCGTTTACGATCTTCGGGATGTCGAACCCGCTTCTACCGGCAATGTCGGCAATGGCCGCTCCCAGGAGAAGCAAGACCGCCAGCTGGGCAACATAAGTCTTAGTGGCAGCAACACCTATCTCGGGACCGGCATTTATGTAGATTACCGCATCGCTTTCTCTTGAGATAGTTGACCCAACGACATTTGTAAGTGAAATGATCTTTGTTCCAAGCTTCTTTGCTTTCCTAATGCCCTCAAGAGTGTCTGCCGTCTCTCCGGATTGTGAAATCGCGACCACAAGATCGCTAAACCCTTCCCGCAATCTTCTGTATCGAAATTCTGAAGCGACTTCAACCTCTGCTCTTATTTCTGTATAGTCCTGGAGGAATCTTTGAAAGACCAACCCGGCGTGAAAACTCGTACCACATGCAAGAATAGTGAGCGATCTGGCCTTCTCTATTTCCTCTCTTAGATGCTCGATCTCATTGAAGTTCGGCACGCCACCCCGTATCCTGCCCATCAGGGCATTCCTCAAAGTCTGGGGCTCTTCGAATATCTCCTTAAGCATGAAGTGCTCGTAACCGCTCTTTTCCGCAGAGTCTTCACTCCAGGTTATCCTGGTGGAGGGTTTTCTGACGCTCGTTCCGTCCATTCTGGATATGCTTATGCCTTCCGGGCGAATAACCACGAACTCTCCATCATCGACGAAGTATACATCTCTTATATACCTCAATAAAGGTGTGACATCTGAGGCGAGAAACCCGCTCTCCCCGGTAGATCCTACAACGAGAGGACTGCCCTTTCTTGCTGCGACAATTACGTCGGGATGATCCTGATGAACTACGCCGATAGCGTAGGCGCCTTCAAGATCCAGCAGAGCATGTCTGACTGCGGAAATTATATCTCCCGAATAGTGTTCTTCGATGAGATGGGCGATAGTCTCTGTATCAGTCACAGATTTGAAGACATGCCCCTTTTTCTCGAGATCGAGACGAAGAACATCGTAGTTCTCAATAATCCCGTTGTGCACAACTGCAATCTTTCCGGTGCAATCCGTATGAGGGTGCGCATTGAAATCGGAAGGTCCCCCGTGAGTTGCCCATCTGGTGTGGGCAATACCCTGAACTACACTCGAGTCGAGATCGTCCCCAAGAAGCTTCTCGAGGGATGAAATCATCCCAACGGCCTTCATTACCCTGAGACCGTCACGACTGTTAACTGCGACGCCGGCAGAATCATAACCCCTGTATTCGAGCTTTTTCAAGGCATCGACAAGCTTCCTTATAGTAAGGTCTTTCCCTACCATCCCGACTATTCCGCACAAATCACTTTCCCCCGAGTTTCTCTTCTAGCTTTTTTATCAAGTCGCCTTTCACTCCCTGGTAGGCGACTCTGATTGCATTCTTTATTGCAAGGGCGTTTGAATTTCCATGAGCTTGACAACCGCTCCCTTGACTCCGAGAATGAATGCCCCGCCGTATTCGCTGGGATCCATCGTTTTTTTCAGTCTTCCGAGCGCACGTTTGAGAAAGAGAGCACCTATAATTCCAAAAAGACCGCTCTTCTTGATCTCTTTCTTAAGCGTGGCGGAAATCAACTTGCCCGTTCCTTCCATAGTCTTCATCGCGATATTGCCGTCAAACCCGCTGCAAACTACGACATCAACGTCTCCATAATTGATGTCGCGGCCTTCGACGTTTCCCGCAAAGGAGTCGCCCAGATCATTCTTGAGATAATCAAAGGCAAGTTTCGTGAGTTCCGTTCCCTTCTCCTGCTCTTCTCCGACATTGAGAAGCCCTACCTTCGGTTTTTCTCTCCCCATGAGTTTTGCGTACTCATAACCCATGGTGCCGAAATCCCTCAAGTGTTCTGCCCTCGCCTCGGCATTTGCTCCCGCATCGATCAGTATGGTGAAGCCATTCTTGGAAGGAACAAGAACCGCAATTGCTCCACGATCGACGCCCTTGATCCTGCCCACGACAAAGAGCGCCGCCGCAAGCACTCCACCGGTGTTACCTGCAGATACCAGAGCATCTACATTCCCATCTCTTACTTGAATAGCTGCCTTGTACAGAGAAGTCTCTTTCTTCCTCAGCAAAAGAGAAGGTTTCTCCGACATTGGAAAAACCTCTCTGGCATCTACTATTGAAATTCTTGAGGTTTCAGGAGATTCTTTTATGAGAGGTTTGAGATCCTCTTCTCTGCCTACCAGTAATATTTTGAGATCCTGAAACTCCTTCAAAGCAAGAAAGGCACCGTCTACGTTGACCTGAGGAGCATTATCTCCACCAAAGGCATCGAGGGCAATTCTTATGCTTTGCATTTATTACTCACCGATCTCAAGAATCTGTCTTCCTCCATAGTAGCCACAATGTAGACAAACCCTGTGTGGCTGTTTTGGTTCACCGCAGTTTGGGCACGTAGAAACAGCGACCTTTATTGAGCTATACATTTTTGCTCGCTTCAAGTGGGTCCTGCTTCTGCTTCTTTTTTGCTTTGGAACGGCCATGCTAATCCCTCCAATATCTAACTCTTCAATTTTCCCTTAAGCTCAGCTATCGCTTTGTGCCAGCCATCAGGCATTTCTTCCTTCTTCTGGCAAGAATGATTTGGCTCCTCGTTAAGATCCGCTCCGCAAAACGGACAAAGACCTGCACAATCCTTTTTACAGAGAACCTTCTGAGGAACCTCAACAATTATAGCCTCAATTACTCGATCTGACAAGTCCAAAAGATCGCCTTCAAGTGGCAAGAGATTCTCCAAATCATCCCCTGCGCCTTCTCTTACTAGTGGAAGAGAATCCCTTTGCACATATGTTGCCTCAACTGTTCCTTCAACTGGAATGGATACTACTTTCAGACAGCGGGCGCATCTGTCTTCTACGACGGTTTTTACGGAACCGGTAACGATAATCGAATCTTTATCTTTGTAAAGCTTGATGTGCACATCTACGTTGCTCAAGAGCTTGATCTCATCGGTGAAACCCGGATCCAGAACTAAATCTATAGTCTTCTTGAATTCGAAACTGTTGAGATCAACAATCAACTCATGAATCTTAGCCATACAAATCACCTCTGTGCCAGCAAATACTACAGCAAGGGTATTGCAAAACACTCTCGTTTCAATGAAGATAAGAAGAAAATTTCTTCATTCTGGATAGCAGATCTCTAGAGATCAAGTCGATATCGTCGGGACTCCTTTCCAGGGGATCTCCCAGTTTGATTTCGTCGACCTTAGAGAACCTATCTTGTACAAGTATTATATCCGTTGAAAGCCTGGCTGCCTCTGAAGGATCGTGAGTAACCATGATGATGCTGATTTTCCTGCCAGTCCATAATTTCTGAATATCTTCGATGAGTCGATCCTTTATCACGACATCAAGAGAGTTGAAGGGTTCGTCCATGAGAATCAGATCGGGGTTGAATGCGAGTGCTCTCGCGATATTCAGTCTCCTCCTCATTCCACCGCTTAGTTGTGAAGGATACTTATTCTCATGACCTTTTAGGCCCACAAACGAGAGGTACTCCACAGGATTGGATTTTGGAGACACTATCGAGATGTTCTGGAAGGCGTTCAGCCATGGAATCAATCTGTCGTCCTGGAAAACAAATCCCAGCCTCTCGCTTTGGAGCTCGACCCTACCTGCATCCGGTTTCAGTATACCGCTTATCATTCTCAAAAGAGTCGTTTTTCCGCACCCCGAGCTTCCAAGAATTGTGAGAAAGAAATCGCCTTCAACAGAATAGGAGAATCTGTCTACTATTGTTTCTCCGTCGAAAGCCTTGCTGAGATTGCTAACTCTTAAGAGCATACCGGCTACCCCTTTTGATGATCATGTCGAGAAGCCTTTCCGTCAAAATACCCAGAACAACAAGAACAAGTGTATACGCGAAGACCCTTTCTATGTTTATGGAGTATTTTGCGTCTGACATTGCTCTTCCTATCCCTGATGCTCCCACCATAAACTCGGCTACCGCAACTGATTTCCACATTATTCCTATTCCCGCTCTCATGGAAGATACGATAAAAGGAAATGCAGAAGCGAGATAGATCTTTCCGAAGACTGTATTCCTGGGAATCTTGTAAATCTTGGCCATTTCGACAAGCTTCTTATCCACGTTTCTTACGCCCTCTGCTATGTTTATTGTGAAGATCGGAAACAAGGTAAGGAATACTATATATACAGGGGAGGAGAAGCCAACTCCCCACCAGAATATTGCCAGGGCCAGCCACGACACAATTGGTATAGATTGCAGGATAACTACTATCGGCTTAATCAGCTCATATAATACATCGATTAGTCCCATAACGAAACCAACAGCAAGGCCAAGACCCAGCGCAATGAACAATCCGAGGAATGCCTTTGCGCAAGTTTCCGCGATGTCCGACCAACCCTTCCTGCTCGAGATGATTCTTAGAAATTCTTCCATTGTCTCTAACGGGCCGGGCAACAACAGGTCGCTCGAGACTATTGCAGATGCGATGAACCACCCCAGCAGCAGAAAGCCTACCGAGACGATTGGGGCCAACGTCCTCTTTCTAGAAGAAGAGAGCATCGATATCGAAATCACCCGTTAGCTCTGGATCAAGTTCCTTGAGTCTATTAAGGTAGATCGCAATGTCCTCTCTCGCATCTTCGGCCGTCAAAAAGAGGAAACCTGCCGTATCCATTGCCTTTTGCAGTACCGGTGCAGGGAATCCGCCCATCTTTTCCGATACGGTTGCAGCGGTTTTTTCCCTGTTTGTAAGAGAGAGATTCATAGACTGCTGATACAGAAGCAGGAACGACTCCGCAACGCCTCTGTCGAGAGTGCCGCTGACGAATATTCCCGATGTGGGGATGTTAATCCTCTGTTCGTTGAAACTCTCCCAAAGATCTTCTATTGGCATCGATCTTATCGAACCTTGCACACGTGTTTCGGCAAGCGATGCGAAGGGCTCGGGCACGAGAATTACCTTGGCCTTGCCCCCGGCGAGCAACTGAACTGCCTCTGCCCCACCGACATAGACAATATCCAGGTCTCTTCCGACTTCGTATCCCTTCGACTCGAGAGCACCGCGAAGGATAGTATCTGCAGTCTGTCCCGGTGCCTGAAGAGTATATACTTCTGTATCGACCAGGTCCTCAATGTCTTCTATCGTCTTTTCTGTAGATATGAAATAGAAACCGTTCCACATGCTGACGGCTGCTAGCTTTATGTCTACACCGGACGATGCGAGTTTAACCCCTACAGTGACGGGAAGAAGGGCAATTTGTGCCTTTTCGGTAACCATCATCGAAATAGCCTCATCTACGCTTCTCCAGAGATTGATCTCGAGACCGGGAATCTCTTCTGATAAATTAGAGGAGAGCAGCTCGGCTATCGGAATCAACGTTGGGCCTACTGGATTGATGTAATTCACCCCAAAAGAAAAGAGAGTGATGAAAAGCAGAGTTGACACTGCAACGAATTTCCTCATTAAGAACCACCTCCATACCCAATTATACACTGAATTAGCGTCTCCGACGACGGCTTATCAGCTATGAAGGCCAAATTGAGAGCCCGGAGCCGAATTTGCGATCTCAGCGTGCTTTTTTCTCCCGCAAAGGCCAAGATCGCCCTCTATGAGGAGTTTGGTAATTTGAGCTCTGAGTGGTAGAATAATAGCGACATCTCATGCGAAGGGGGGAACAGAATGAACAAAAAAGAACTCATCGCTGAAATCGCTGAGAAAACAGGTGTTACTAAGAAGGATGCTGGAAAGACCCTTGACACGGTGATCGACATCATCGAGAAGACTCTTTCAAAGGGTGATGTCGTAAGACTTGTTGGCTTTGGCACATTTATGGTGGCGTCAAGGAAGGCCAGAAAGGGTGTCAATCCGAGAACCAAGAAGCCCATCACTATACCGGGCGGAAAAGTTCCGAAATTTGTACCTGGAAAGGAACTGAAGGAAAAGGTAAAATAGTGTCGTGGACTCTGCGGCGGCCGGAGTTGCCGCCGCTTTTGTTTTGGAGTGAAGGATTTGAAAGGATTATGGTTTTTTCTTATTGCCTTGATCATTGTTGTGGCCTTGGGTTCTTTCTTTAATATCTATTTTCTGAAGCAGTTCGGCGATGAAATGATTTCTAGCCTAAGCACGAGAGAGATCGAGAGCAAACTTCAGCAGATGTCTGAAAGAGTCTCCCTCCTTAACACGAATTTAGATTCTCTTTCCTCTGTTGAAGTGAGAGAGGATCTTTCGAGAATCATTACGGACTTTGAAAGAATAATCGCAGATATTAACTATGTCTCGAACTCCTTGAGCAGTACTCCCGTGCTTGATTCCATCGCACAGCTTTCCTCAGATTTGAAGCTGATAAAGAGATCCATCGACTCACTGGACAGTGGAGAAAGCGTCGACTATTCGACTCAAATTGAAGGGGTACGGGGAAAGATCGTATCTCTCGAGTGGCAGGTTGAAGAGCTGAAGAAGCTGCTCGAATCGAGCACAGCTGATCTGAAGAAAGCGGTCATGAATGTTAACGCGTTTTCAAGTCAGGCTGATCAGTCTTATAAAGAGGAAGTCGGAAAAGGCGTTCGCATAAGAATAGAATCGGGCTTCAAGGGGAGCAGCATTCTTCATGACAGCGATATCCTGATGATCTTGAACGAGTTATACGCTCTGAGGGCCACGGAGATCTCGCTCAACGGTAAGAGGATAATGCCATACACATATGTACGCTGTGTAGGCGCAACTGTTATAATTAATGATGAACCGACTCAAATTTCGCCCATTGTGATAGAGGTTTTGGGCGAGTATGATTATCTTGTTTCCGGTCTGGGTCTCTTGAAGGAGTTTTTTGCAGGCAGGGAGATTGACATGACTTTTCTGCCTCTTGAATTTATCACTATTCCCGCGGGAGGGGGTTGATTCAGTTGAGAAAAAGTGCCCTTCTATTTCTTCTGGTACTTATCATGGTTTTCTTCACGGGGTGTGACTTCCCGTTTATTACGAGGGATGATTTTACCCAAAGAATGGATGCGCTCGAACAAAAAATCGATTCTCTGGCAGCTGGCCAGAAGAAGCTTGCCCAGCTAGAGGATGCCGTCGAGGAGCTTGCTTTCAGGATAAATTTCGTTCAGGCAATTGAACCTACATATGCCGGTTATGAAGAACTTGAGGCTGTTAGGGCGGAGCTTCAGATAATCAAGAACATGCTTGCCGAGTCGGTTATAGATTCAGCATCTTCCGCAGCGATCGTTAAAACACTCTACGACAAAATCGACGGAGTTCTAACCAGTACTGTGGAAAACAACATAATTACTCGGGAAATCGATGACCTGAACAGAAAGGTTCAGGCGCTTGAATCACTAAACTCTTCGAGGTACTCGGAGTTAGTTCAGAGAATCTCCGAGATTGGCACTTACGATAGTTCCATTGACGAGGCGAAGTATGAAGAGCTGCTCCAGAGGATCGAGGAGATAAAGAGCGCAGAAGTTGTCGTTGTACAGCAGGAATCCGATGAAGATGATCGCAGGTACGAAGAACTCGTTAACAAGGTTGAGGAGCTCGCCGCCAGAACCGATATCTCCGTTCTTGACAGCGCTAAGTATGATTCCTTGGCAAGAAGACTTGCCGAGCTGGAGCAGACCGTAGGTTCATCTGTGATAGATTCTGAGGTCTTCAACGAACTCGTTTCTAGAATAGACGAAATGGATTCCAGAACGCGCGAACTCGCCGATAATCTCCAGAGCATTGAGCGGCAGGAGGAGCCTGAAGAGAAGAACTTTGTGACGATGGCCACTTTCCTGGGAGAGATTTCCGATATAAGAAGCAGGCTCGGTGCAGCCGCATACGAGACAATTGAACCGACTTCCCATGTATCTTACATTGTTAAATCGGGCGATAACCTGTGGAGCATTGCTCAAGCGTATGGGGTAACGGTGGAACAGCTTAAGGCGATGAATCCTGAAATCAAGAACTGGGATCTGATCTATCGTGGCGATGAGATAAAGATCCCGCTTTCTTTGGACAATCTCATGGCCAAGGCTTCCATTGCCACTCATTTTGGACTGAATCTTGGCGTGGATTTTCTTGTGGATTCGATAGAATCTAATTTTGGAAGCTACGACTATGGTTATGCAAATCCCGGTATGGACCTTACCGTGCCTCCAGGCTCAAGAATCACGGCTTTTCTTCCGGGAAAGGTCATACTTTCGGAAAGAGTAAATGATTTGTATGGCGAGATGGTTGTGGTGGACCACGGAAACAACATGAAGACCGTATACGCGCGTCTGGGCAGCCGCATGGTTATGAAGGGTGATTTTGTTAGGGTTGGGGATACTATCGGATCGGCCTCGGA
>NZ_JFHJ01000069.1:0-618 GCF_003666285.1 Mesotoga sp. HF07.pep.5.2.highcov
AGCGAGCCTCACTTCCTGCCGGAGGCAGCCTTGCGTCCCGGCACGATCTTTGCCGATATTGCGTCTTGCATTCTATAACTGATCTGCCATAGCAAAGGAACGACCATCTCTTTCCACAGACTCTACAATAAAAACTGAAGACCCTTTGGAAAGTTATGGAACGGGTCTTCAGTTATTTGGTATCCAGTATTCCTTTGGATTCTATCAATTTGAACGCCTCTCCTTCTTTTCAGTTGTGGATAGAGCTCATGTATCTCTTCAGTGCATCTGTCTTTATCTTGTCAATGTATCTATCCACATCCGCTAAATTCTCTCTTCTCTTTCTCATGATCTCACCCCCTTCTCTTCGGAGTTAGAACCTGGGATTCATCATCAAGGAACCGAAAGCACTCTCTCTTACCTGTGAAACCATCCTGTCTACTTCCTTCATGTTTCTCTTCTTCATCTTCTTTCCTCCTCTTCTCCAATCAAAATCTCGGATTGATAAGTAAGTTGCTGTAAACAGTCTCTCTTTCACTCTCGATCAATCTGTCTATCGCCTTGAAGTCTTTCTTCTCCCTGAATCTCATTCAAACCACTCCTCTCTTATCTGATGTTCATTACTCTTGATCTGATTGA
>NZ_JFHJ01000280.1:0-1543 GCF_003666285.1 Mesotoga sp. HF07.pep.5.2.highcov
CCTTGACGAGATACTTTCGCTGTTAGGGTACGAAATAGATCTTGTAGAGTCACCGGCGGGAGTCATAGGGATTGGTGTAGAGGCGCAGCTCGCAAAGGCAAAGAAGATCGTCGAAGAGATTATGAATAAGGAGACATCAATACTTCCTCAGCAGGGAGACATTGAAAGCGAGAAATCATATCTGATCATTTTCTCGAAGCCTGAAGTGGAAATTGCCTCGCTCAACTCAATGATAGATGTTTTCGGTATGGATCTTGTTATCACGCCAATCTATGACAAGATTGTCGTTGTTGGAGATAGCGAGGATTTAAAGCTTTTCAACGGATTGTACGATCAGATACTTACTACCGAGAGCGTTGAAGGAGCCTTCGTATCAAGGGAGATTGCAGGGGTTCCTGGATGGGATTCCGAACGTCTTCTATCTTATCTGGGCGTAGTTCTTGGACCAGAAAAGACTGCAAATATCTCCTTCGTTCAGACGGCCAAAGGATACATAATCAGTTGCCCCGAGTCGATCGTTGAAAGAGTAGAGAACGAATTCGAGAGGCTGAGGGGAATCGAGAGTCCATCCTATTCGATAGAAAGCAAGATGCCTCAGATTGATGAAATCAATTCACTTCTTTCGAGGCTCGGCATCATTGTCGATATTCTGGAAGTCGACGACTATTTTGTAGTTGTTGGATCGGAATACAATGTTGCACGAGCAAAAGAACTCATATCGAAATTAGTTGAGGCTATCGGAGAGGACCCGGAATCTAAAGAAACTGTATTTGAGCTTTCTACAATCGAAAGCAAGGATTCGCAGGTTTTTGGTGAGATCTTCTCAAGCATTGGGATCGATGTTAGGTTGCTTGAATCCCCTTCCGGGGTCCTTGTAGTAGGTAGAGAAGAAGAGGTTTCGAAAGCAATAGAAACTTCCAAATCGATTCTCCAGAAGAGACCTTCTACGGCTTTAGCACAGGCTGTGTTTGAATTCGTGCCGGCAGCTTTCGAGGAAATAGGAGATTACTCCTTAATACTGGAGAAAATGGGCATCGATGCAGAGTTGCTTCCATCTCCGTCGGGTGTCATCGTAGTTGGATCGTCTGAAGAGGTCTCTAAAGCCAGAACGGCAGTTCAGACAATTCATGATCAGAAACAGGTATTCGATAGTACTGAAGATTCCAAGAACGTATCTACCTTCGTCCGAAGAGTTGCAGGCTGGAGCGACGAGGTATTCACCAGTTATCTCAGCGACTTCTTGGGCGAAGATTTATATTCTCGAATCTCTATTGCTCCAACAGTAAGTGGTTACATCGCCGTCGGACCCATTGATCTTCTTGAAACTATTGAAGCCGAGGTTGCGCGACTGAACGAAATTCAGGACCCCTACTTCATTGTGAAGCAGGGATTGACTCCTCTCGATCAGTTGGAACTGCTTATTGAAGCGCTAGGAATAAGAGTCGAAATTATCCCCGTTGAAGACAAATACTTGATCGTCGGAAATCATGACAGTGTTGTTCAAACGGGTGAGTTGATTGATCAGCTCATCGATGCTATATAC
>NZ_JFHJ01000210.1:0-2001 GCF_003666285.1 Mesotoga sp. HF07.pep.5.2.highcov
GCCTTCCGTATCTCGAGGCCGTAATTAGAACTTCACCGGCGAACGAACCCTTCATAGTCGAAATGTAAAATAGTTAAAGACGCGACCCGGGTCAACTTCTGTAAACGGTGTCCGCAGCTCCTTTGCAGGGGAACTGCTCTTCGAATATCCTGTAGTACAGAAGCTCCTCTTTGGACCTGATCCCGTTGCTCTGTCTTTCGCGTTCGAACTCGGAGTCGCTTATGGCCTCTTCGGCGTACTCCTTCATGAGGTGAGACGATCCCGACCCGACGCTGAACTTGCTCTTTTTTCGCCAGACTACGCTTTCCGGTAGATCGTTTTCGAAGGCCCTGCGAAGAATCCATTTCTCCGTCTTTTCAGGCCCGTGGATCTTCCAGTCCACCGGAATCGAGAAGGCAAGATCAACTACACTGGTGTCCATAAAAGGAACATCGAATTCTATCCCGAAAGCAAGAGCCATCCTGTCGTTTCGCTGGAAGCCCGAAAGATAGCCGGTCTTTGTAATTCTCAAGGACTCTTCATCTACGGATTCTGCAGAGGGAAGCTCCTTCATATATTCGTAGCCGGCGAAAAGCTCATCGGCTCCCTCTCCCATCAGGACGAAAGAACTGTCTTCCTCTGCGGCCATCTTCGATACTATATAATTCGGTATCGCACTCCTCACAAGGGGAGGATCGAACGACTCGAGATGGTAAATTACGTCCGGAAGGACTTCGAGCATCTCTTTGAAATCGTAGGTGTATTCCCTGTGATCGGTGCCTAAATACCGGGAGACCTCCTTGGCGAATGCCGGATCTTTCCCCTCTTCGCTTCCTACGGTAAACGTCTTCAAAGAACCGTTCAGTTTGCTTGCAACGGCAGCTATACAGCTACTGTCAAGCCCTCCGCTGAGGAATACTATCGGCTCGGATTTGACCGCCGTCATTCTGTTGTCGACGGCCCTTTCGAGAGAAGTCCTGAGACGTTTCGCCGCCTCTTCTTCACTTTCTACTTGTCTTTCGGTCAGCAGGTCTTCAAGTGAGGAGTACTCACTGAAGCCTTCCTTAGAAGAGAAAAAGTGACCGGGCGGAAAGACCTGTACCTCACTGCAGAAGGGGGTAAGGGCCTTCAGTTCCGAAGCGAAGGCGATTCCTCCGTTACAGCGTCCGTAGTATAGGGGTTTCAGGCCCAGAGGGTCTCGGGCGACAAAGGTTTCGTCATCTGTATCTATAGCGAAAGCGAAAGAACCATCCAGCTCGTTCAAAAATCCCGGACGGTTTTCTTTGTATAGTTCGAGAATCTTTCGCGGCCAGACCTTCCCGGGGAAGTTTCTGAGGATACCGTCGAAGACAACGCTTTCCCTCGTGCCTTCGAAAACTATCATGTTTTCGTCAAAGGCATTGCTTACCACCGCTCCCATGCCCGTCTCTCCCCGGGTTTTTAGAATTCTCGTTTTGCTTCCCCTGTGCCTCAAGTAAGAAAGAGAGCCTTCTATCATTTTTCTCTCAGGTTTAAGGGTGACAGCAATTCCACTCATTTAGAATACCTCCATTCCTAGTGCCCGTGCATGTTTCAGAATCCCAGTACTTAGAATCATCGTGTCGCTCTATAACTATTATAACATGGTGAAAATTGTTGAAATTAATCTCCAGAGCCATGTGCAGTCATTCCCCATGAATAGCGTGCCACTCCCCCTTCACTTAGTTCACAAAAAAGTCTCCTGTATAATGAAAATACAAGTAAGATAAAGCAAGGGAATTCTTGTTCTCTGTTATTTCCCATATTTTTATTTCTGGATGGGGGTCTAAGGAGGTGTTGTATGAAGATAGCTGTTATTGGTGCGGGAAATGGTGGACAGGCCCTTTCTGCCGTTCTAGCCATGAGGGGCCACGATGTCTCGCTATACAACAGAAGTCAGAAACGAATCTCACCATTACTCTTAGAAAGAAAGATAAGAGTCGAAGGCGAGTCAGAGGGCAAAGCAAAGCTTAGATACGTTGGTACAGATATGAAGAAGGCGAT
>NZ_JFHJ01000426.1:0-1437 GCF_003666285.1 Mesotoga sp. HF07.pep.5.2.highcov
ATTTACTTTTGCAGAGAAACCCATGGGAATTTCCATCTCCGGACGAAGGACACAAGCGATAGTTACTCCCGGAAAGAACTTGAAGCCAAACTTTCCTTCAATTTCAGGAGATCCGTCGAAATCGATCTTATCTACAAAGGTTGAATTATGGTCTATAGAACCCCTTGTATAGCTTTTTCCATGGGGCCCGTGGAAGTCTATCTTCGCTTCGACTTCGTAATGGAACTTCGGATAAACCTCTATCTCTGGACCGAATTGAAGATCAATGCTCTCGATCTGCGTTTCCATTCCATAGAATAGCTCAATCGGTATGCTGACTTTTACGGGAATGCCGCATACACTGATGCTTACCTCTGGTTCAGCTACCTTCTTCGTGTTTTCAGTCTCGAACCCTTCCTTTCCAACTATTTCGAGTATAGAAGAGACTTTTGCCGGAAATCGAAGAGTTCCATTTGAGCTGAATTTGTTCCACGAAAGATGAAAGTCAAGACTGATATTCGCGTCGAGGACCAGTTTGTTCATGATTGCAGCTTTCATCTCATCATCATCAACGATAGATACTTCCCATTCTTTTGTAATCAGGTTTGTTGTTACACTCTCTGCAAAGGAACGATCACTTTCGGTTCCGAATTTCTCTATGATTTCTGATACATCACCTTCAATGTTCAGAATCAAAGTGCCCAGAGCCTCTTCAACAAAAGCTTCTTCCGTTTCAAGTGTAACTTTTGAAGGGTCAGAATCATTCACGGAAACAACTCTTCTCAAAGAATCTTTCATTGTGTCAAAAATATAATCACCATTTGAGAAATTAGGCAAAGAAGATGTCTTGGAAAATACGATTTGATTTTCGATTGCAGAGGGTTCCTGAACAAGAAGAGAAGAGTTTATCACAAGCGATCTAGGTATAGAATTGCTCACTGCAATTACGCCACTGGGAAATCTGGTTGAGGAAACCATTGGAGGTTGCTGAACTCTGAAAAGGACTTTTCTGAAGGAAACCGGGCCGGAACTCTCTGCATCGGGTATCTCGTGCCTGAAGGTTAGAAGATACCCACTGCTTATATACGGGTCCTGCATACCGGCGGCAGAATGGTATGAGACTCCAGAGAAGAAATCAGCATCGGATGAGCTCGAGAGATCTTGAGAACCTGCAGACACCGGCTGAAAAACTGAGTCAACATGCTTTACAATTGCACCTTCCGAATCGTAAATCAGATACTCATATTCGATACCAGTACCATCTATGGATTTGATGTAAAGATAACCATAATTTCTCTCCGCAATAGAAGAACCTTCTTCAGGTGCCCACTCCATTCTAAGATCCTGGAATGCAATCAGGGTTCCCTCTCCCAAATGCGAAATCGACATATCTGAAGGCGAAAAGAGGAGACCCCCTCCATAATAAGCACCGCCCTTAAGTTCTTCAAAGGGCACCCT
>NZ_JFHJ01000084.1:0-4564 GCF_003666285.1 Mesotoga sp. HF07.pep.5.2.highcov
CTATAAACTAGAAGTCAAGCGTCGCTAGGATCCCGGTGTACCACTCAGCCCACATAACCGCCTCTTCGTAGTCTGCCAATCCCAGAAGCACAAAGTATTCTCCGGGGCCAAAGAACTCAGCATCATGTGATTCAGAATAGAGGGCCATCCAGCAAAGCTGTCCCGAAAAGTCGAGAGCATAGACGTTCACTACGGACTCGCGATCCACATAACCAGTATAACTATCCACCAGCTCATAGTCACCGAAACTACCTAGGTACTGATAGACGTATTGATTTAGCACGTCGCTTGTGGAAGCTGACTCTTCCGACTCACCAACGAAGATCTTGCCTACGACTGTGCCCTGAAATCCCAGATCGGCCACTTCAAAGTAGTCTGCCAGATAGAAGGCCACGGAAAACTCCGGTGGCATCATGAACGCGAAGTAATCACCTTCAACTTCTATCCAGTCGTCGATATATATATCGAGGTCTTCTTCGCTCAGCAACGATTCAACCATCCTGACGAAAATATCTGTGTGCTCCTCTTTCTCAGAAGGCAATGCAATGACTTCTTCTTCCTCTTCAGGTTCTTCTTCAGCCGAGATAAGGCTCCCCACGATTCCGGCAATTATCTCCTTAGCTTTGTCAAGCTCGCTTCCTGAATAATGAAGGGGCTCAAAAACACACATTGTAACTGCACCGGGCTCAGTTGTATCTGCCTCTTCCGATGGAGAGTAAACAACTACGAATGGATAATCGACTTCCGGTCTGATTTTGAGAGAAACAAGGTAAGCAATCCGTCCGTCATGCAGTTCAACAGTCTCCTCGTAGCTACTCTCAGTTGTTGCGCCTTCTCCATAGAGAGAACCTACAACGGCACTAATCAGCTCTGACCGGGCGTAAGACTCGAGCTGATACAAAATAGCCTTCCAAAAAGAAGCCCTTCCTTGTCAAAAATCTGCACATCGTAGTTTAGACCGGTCTTCTCCTGAAAGATTGAGAAATCCTGGGGAATCATTATCTCCGTAGACCCTATCATCTCCACTTTCCAGGAGGGATCGTCGGGAGACGTCCATCCTTCTCTGAAGGAAACAAGCAGAGGATCAATGGTTCTCAGAGAAAGTGTATTCAACTCCTCACTATCGGGTACAATTTCTCCCGTTTCCGACGCATCGGCAGTCTCAGTTGGTTCTGGAGTCAGGGTTCTCAGTCCGAGCTGCCCAAAAAGTCCGACAGCAAATATTACAGTCAGTGCGATGAGCAAGAGTTTCTTCATTATTACACCTCCTGATTCTTCTAGACTCGGATATCGAAACTGGTTCAGAAGAATTGTACTACCAAGAGAAGCTTTATGATACTTTTGTCGAGTGACTCTCCAGAAATTCAGGCCGTCCTGTCAAACCCTTTTGAAGAATAGTAGAATCTCATTCCTACATACTCAAGCGCCTTTCTCAAGGCCGAGTTTATTGAATAAGTTCTCGAGCCCATGTGAGGATCAATTCCCTGTACCCGTTTCAAATAATCTGAGAAGACTGGAATCTCAAGCCCTGAAGAAAATTTCTCGGTGAACCTTTCAACAGAAAGCGGATAGCCCGTTTTTACGTATTTGCAGATCACCGGGGCCACCCGACCCAACCTATCGATTACTCCTGAGAAGCCAAAGAGCCTGCAAATTAGTGGCCTAAAAGCATATTCGGTGCAACCACCTTCATTTCTAATCTCTCCAGAACCTTCGAAGAGAATGCAGCGATCACTGTCAGGAACATCTTCTAGCCTTCGAAGTAAGTCGTCTGCTCTACCCTCGTTCCAGAGTCTCAGCGAAAGAGGAAGAAACTCTGTAATTGTCACCTGAATGGAGTCACCGGATGTCTTACAACACTCTCTACATGAAGGCAGGCATCTTAAACCAGTCTCTATCTGAATATCTCTAATTGTTCTACAGGCATCGTTATAAATCTCTAGAACCTCAGAAGCCTTTTGATACAGATCATCAAACGATAAACCGCTCATCAAAGGTATTACCTCCCGCAAACATACTGAGAAGATCATCCCACCTTGCAGCGAACGAATCAATTCGTCGAAAGTAAATTCTCCATGGATATACCGCGATCGAGAGGTGAATTTATTCCGTCAGAAAGAAGCAAACTTGTTGACATTTTGATTGAAATTTCCTTTGTTGTTCACGGATTTTGAAATCCACAATTCAGTGAACTATGGACCTTAACTGACAACCGGAGACTTCGTCTTTTTCGGCAGTTAGTTTCGAAGGCATTTCAAAGACTTTTGACAGAACTCCAAGAAAAAGTACGTATAATCATGATCTCTAAAGAGGAGAGCTGAAAGCCGCTCAGTATACAACTGTTTTGACTCGATAACAAAGGAACAATCGATCGGAAAGTATGAAAATAAAGTTCAAGCAGTGCAAATAGATTTCTCCGTGCTTCAAAAAGAAGCGAGCAACCAATTATGATTGCTCGCCTTGCTCTCAGAGGGTTAAGATTACTTTCCCGCCGAAATTATCGCCCAGTTCACCAGCCTTTCAAGATACTCCTGATTTGAAGGTTCTGGAAGAGGGTTCTTCTTGTCGATTATGTATTCTTCAAGCGACCTGAAGTCTGCAATGCCTTCGGTGATCTCCTTGCCTACACCCGATTGATAACTCCTGTATCTGTCTTTCAAGAGACTTTCCAGGGTACCTTCGTCGATTAGTTTGGCTGCCGCCTTCAATCCCAGAGCAAATGTGTCCATACCGGCAATGTGTCCGATAAATAGATCCCGCTCATCATAAGAACCTCTTCTCACCTTTGCATCGAAATTCAAGCCTCCAGGATTTAATCCTCCGTTCTTGATTATCTCGTACATCCCAAGGGTCGTCGAATAGAGATCGGTTGGAAATTGATCTGTATCCCACCCCAGAAGAGGGTCACCCTGATTGGCATCAACGCTTCCAAGCAAATCGTTGATTCTTGCAAACCTTAGTTCATGCTGGAAGGTATGACCTGCGAGGGTCGCATGGTTTGCTTCAACATTGAACTTGAAATTCTCTTCTAGACCGAATTTTCTTAAGAAGGCCAGTGCATTCGCAACATCAAAATCATACTGATGCTTGGTCGGTTCCATAGGCTTGGGCTCTATGAGGAACTGCCCAGAAAAACCTATCTCTTTGGCGTAATCTGCTGCCATGTGGAAGAATCTTGCAAGATTTTCCAGTTCTAGACCCATATCAGTGTTGAGTAGAGTCTCGTATCCTTCCCTTCCACCCCAGAAGACGTAGTTCTTCCCATCAAGTTCCTTCGTAACCTCGATTGCTTTTTTCACCTGGGCAGCAGCGTACGCAAAGACGTCTGCATCACATGATGTCGCCGCTCCATGCATAAACCTGGGACTCGAGAAGAGATTTGCCGTTCCCCACAGTATACCGACATTACTCGTCCTTAAATGATCGGAAATATGTCTCACAATTTCGTCTAGATTCTTGTTCGTCTCTCTGAGAGTCTCTCCTTCAGGAGCTATGTCTCGATCGTGGAAACAGAAGAAGTCAATACTCAGCTTCTCACAGAGTTCGAAGACGGCATCGACTTTCAATTTTGCTAGATCAATGGGATCCTTAATGGAATCCCAGCTTCTTCTCATTGTGGGCTTCCCAAACATATCAAGCCCATCACCCTGAAAGGTGTGCCAGAAGGCAACCGCGAATCGAAGATACTCTTTCATGGTCTTCCCCATGAACTCCTCTTCTGGATTGTAGAAGCTGAAGGCCATTGGATCTTTGTTATCGGGGCCCTTATACTGAATCTTTTCTATTTTGTCGAAGACGCTCATTCCCCTTCCTCCTTTCATTTCGTGATACTTTCCTGCAACTTACTTATCTTCTTGTAGCTGTCTCTTATTTTTGGATACAACTCTTTGTATATTGAGAAAACATTGTCATAAACCGCCCTGACATCCCCGTTCGGTCTGAATTCTTTCTTCATCCTTATCCATGATGAAGTGCCTATGCCAAGAGCTTCTGCAGCCAGGCGAGCCGAACCGTAAGCTGCCCCTTCATCCACTTCCGGGAGCCAAATCGTCTTGCCAAGATTGTCGGCAACGATTTGACACCACGTTTCGCTCCTTGAACCGCCGCCAACAACTCTGACGTTATTCATCTCTGATCCGAGACTCTCGATCAGCTCTGCCCCTTCTCTGAGAGCAAAGCCCACTCCTTCATATATGCTCCGAAATACATCGCCTCTGCTGTGAAAAGAGGAAAAGCCGAAAAGCGTTCCTCTTGCGCTGGGATCACGATGAGGCGTTCGCTCCCCATTCAAGTACGGCAAAAAAACCACTCCATTTGATCCTGCGGGTGTCTGTTTAACCATCTCTTCAAGTGATTCAAAAGAAAGGTCGTTTCCAAATCTATCTTTAAACCAGTTTAGCGAATTCGTCGCTGAAAGAATTACCGCCATATGGTAGAAATCCCTACCTGTGACATGTCTAAAAAGATGAATTCCGCCAGATCTATCTGGTATCCCCCGTTTAGTCAAGGCTACCACTGTACCGGAGGTCCCGATGCTTATCATTGCGTCTCCAATCTTCTCGAC
>NZ_JFHJ01000155.1:0-635 GCF_003666285.1 Mesotoga sp. HF07.pep.5.2.highcov
AATTCGGAAACGAAGGAAGATACAGTTCTTAGTACGGCCGGCAGAGTTGTTGCCGTGAGAAATCACGGAAAATCGAGCTTCTTTGTCTTGAGGGATAACTCTGACAGAATCCAGGCATACATCAGGCTTGACGGAGTGGGAGCGGAGAGCTTCGAGGTTTTCAAGAAATACGTTAATATTGGTGATTTTGTCGGCGTAAAGGGATTTCCCTTCAAGACCCACACGGGAGAGATATCCGTTTTTGTTAAGGAGTTCGAAATACTCTCCAAGTCTATCAGGATGATGCCGGAGAAGTGGCACGGCGTCAAGGACAAGGAGATAATCTACAGGCAAAGATACGTAGAGATGCTTTCAAGTGACGACGCGCTGAAGAGATTCAAGATTCGTTCCGAGCTGTTCCGGCTGGTCAGAGAATTTCTTCAGTCCAAGGATTTTGTTGAAGTGGACACTCCAATGCTCCATTATTTGACCGGGGGTGCGTCAGCGAGGCCATTCAAGACTCATATCAACGTCTTCGAGTCGGATATGTACTTGAGGATAGCGGAAGAGCTCTTCCTCAAAAGGTATCTGGTCGGAGGATTTGAGAGAATCTTTGAAATCGGGAAGAACTTCCGAAACGAAGGTGTCTCATACAA
>NZ_JFHJ01000289.1:0-2939 GCF_003666285.1 Mesotoga sp. HF07.pep.5.2.highcov
AGATGAATTTATTCCCAATCGAATACCAACCGAGTTA
Organism: Mesotoga sp. HF07.pep.5.2.highcov; assembly: GCF_003666285.1. Taxonomy (NCBI): domain Bacteria; kingdom Thermotogati; phylum Thermotogota; class Thermotogae; order Kosmotogales; family Kosmotogaceae; genus Mesotoga; species Mesotoga sp. HF07.pep.5.2.highcov. The sequence continues at coordinate 38 of NZ_JFHJ01000289.1, forward strand.
TACCCGAAATAGTTGTCCGAAGATTCAAATAGAGAGTAGCCTGCAGCTACCCTAAGCCCGTCCCCGGAACTTCTTACAATCGCTGAATTGGATATCCTGATAGAACCCGTTCCGCTCTTGAGCAGAGTTGCACCATCCGATCTACCTCCGTAGGCCAGAGTACACCATTCAAGAACGGCCGAGCCTTCATTCTGGATGTTGATAGATCTCCACCATCCCTCTTCAGCGATCGTCTCACTGCTATCTCTATTAGCATCCCCTCCGACCGTATCATCGCGCAAATCGGTGAAGTAGATCTGCTGATCTTCTTCTCCTCTTGCCTGAAGTTGACCGTAAACCAAAAACCTGTTGTTTTGTCTCAGTTTGACCACCGTTCCCGGAGCTATTTCTAGCGATGCTCCTGCGTTTACAGAGACATCTCCGGTAACCGTCATGGAGTAGTCACCACTGGCTCCCCATTTCACAATCCCTGTGATCGCTCCGCCGTCAAGATGGATGTCCACCTGGTTCAAAATAAAGGTCGAACTCTGATCAGAGTAAGATGCGTTTATTCCGACCCTAACCCCGTTTGTGTTATACATGAAGGTATTGTTGATACTCTCAAAGGAGGAGTACCCTGCCGAAATCCGAAGGCCATCTCCCATAACCCTTCTAACAACGGAATTGACGAGTCTCAGAGAACCCGATCCCGCTTTAAGAACGCCGGCCCCCGTTGACGCTCCTGCAAAGGAGACTTCGCACCACTCAAGAAATGCCGAACCTTCTCCCTGAATGTTGATCGATCTCCACCAACCTGGTACCTGAGCAGTACCTGTGAAAACAATCGGGTTTTCCTCGTTGCCAACGGCCCTCAGCGTACCGTTAACGATGAAATCCTGATTCTGAACTATGAGGACTTCCACGCCGGGCTCTATTGTGAGGATCACATTTGGAGAAATCGTTATTGTCGCCCTAACCAGGTACGGGCTACGATCGATTGTCCAGACCGTGTCCTCGGCTATAGTCCCGGAAACCTCTGTGGGAGGTTTGTAATTGTCAACAGGTGTTTCAATGTTCTCTGAAAAAAGTAATCCAAAAGGGATTAGAAGCATTATCAGCAGCCAAGATCTAACGGACCCTAAAATGTGCACCAAGACTCGCTTCATGCGGCACCTCCGAGATGTCCCTGGCTCTGTAGAGCTTTGATCGGAGAGCAACTGTATTCCTGCCAAAGCCATCGTATGAACAGATTATACATTCGTCTCGAAGCAATACCTTGCAGAAGTGAACAGATAAAACAACGCATGAAAGAAACTACAGAAGAAACTTTTGCTGATAGCAAATGAAGCCAGACCCTCTGACTCAATCTCATTGCCACGCTCTTCTCCGCAAACTCGTTTACAGGCAAATCGTAGACCTAACGCGAAGCAATACTGATTCCGAAGAACCTGTGAATTCGAAAGTATCGCAGTTCTACAGAAAGAATGCTTCTGTAGACATCCTCAATGCTCAGTACTGCCGCAAACTGAGAAGCTGACGTTAATCAAAGAGAGCCGTTGAAATTGTCGTCGTAACCAACTATTGTGTTTGCGTGATTAGTATCGGGATAAATGTAAGTTGATGTGTTCCAGACGTCTTTCTCTGTAAGGTTCTTGTACTGATTGGCGTCTATTGAAACAGATACTAGATAACCCGCGGCGAGATAGGACTTGATAGTCAGTATGTCCTGATCCGTCCTTACTGTCAAGTAGCTAATTACATTCATACCGTTCCTGTATCTTGGAGCTTCTCTCCATGCAGATTCGGAAGGCCACGAAGTGTGATCGCTCGTATCGTAAGGCATCTTTTCCCAGCTGCTGACTCCAACTCTCGACAACAGCTTCTGAGCATCAAGGTAAGATGAACCGCCGTCCTCACCATCATTAATCTGATGATAGATAAAGTCAGGACTGAATATCCTGTTCTGATACGAAGGAGTAGGTTCTCCGCCGTTTGTCCAGCTTGCGCCGCTGAGATCCCAGCCTCTATCCCTGGCTTCATAGAAAGTGGAAGTATAATACCCATTTGAAAAGGCTACGCACGAGCCTTCGCCGCCCTGATCTCCTACGGGAGGAAAATACATCGAAACGGAATGGTCTAAAGTCGATGGTAAGCTTCCCTGGACTGAGAAGCCATCCATCAAATGCCAGGTCCTGGCGATTTCATCCCAATCGTCTTCTGAAGGAGGACGCAAACCAGTACCGTGTCCGTCAATAATCTCGTTGTAGTTTCTCCCTTCTTCGAGGACCCCTAGGTCTGCTTTCAGAAGTTCGAGCATTTCCGTTGACAATCCTTGCCTTATGCTTGAAAGGTAATACGAAGAGCCCTGTGCTGCAACAACATTATGAATCTGCACGTTCACGAATGAGTTATTTACGGTGTTCTTTGGTGTCTCGGTCGAAGTGTATATCGCCACAGGAGTTCCAGATTGATAATTGTCGAATACTTCCACGGAAAAGAACTCTATACTTCCCGTTGTGAAGTCACTGAAGGAATCAAATACCTTCAGGAACAATGTCTCATCTTCAAAGGGTAGGAGATCGGTGATATCCAGCACCATCTTGTTGTCAGGGAAAGGATGCTGCCCTCCTCTATAGCTATAGTCATCGAATCTCTTTTCTCTTATGGGAGAAGAAGGGTTGCCTACCCCAACCGTTATCTCGCAATCATCTCTTATTCCATTCGAGATCTCGAATACAGCTATTGCTCTCGGTTCGTAGTTGTCTCTTGGATCTATAGTGAAACAGCGAACCTGGTTCTCCTTCATCGCTTCGTACGTTATGTACAGAAAGCCGTCCGGAACGTTCTCCCAACCACCGACTCCCCACGAATTCACGACCTTGAAAGCCCCCATCTCCTGCGGGGGAATACTGTATGTAAAACT
>NZ_JFHJ01000495.1:0-2257 GCF_003666285.1 Mesotoga sp. HF07.pep.5.2.highcov
AGCCCTTCTTCTTCACTAGCGTGGCAAGGTGCAACGCGCAGAGTTTCTCGAAAAAGATGAGCATATGGAGGTTACATGAAGAAAATCGTCTGGATCTTGATAATAATATCTCTCTTTTTCTCCTCCAAGATTCTTTCTAACGTACTAATTGAGGGCGAGAGATCTTTGCTGGATTATCTAGTCGAGGGGAAGGCCCTGAATATGGCGGTTGATATCTCTCTGATTCAGAGTGTCCAAGAAAAGGTTCCAGGAGAGATTCAAGCGGTTTTTCTTCTACCCGAAGGGTCGGTAAGAGTCATTACCGATTCCCATTTTGTCACGCTTTCGGAAACCGGTGAGATTTATGAGATTTATGAGATCACTGGATCGGGTACCACTTTGAAAGTTGGAATCATAGATGCGCTTTCTCTCGTATCTGTTCAGACAAGAGAGAATGTATTTGGCATCTTCCTGGTGCAGGAAGAGAATTCTTACTTCTGGCATGTTGTGACCGGGACTAGGACCTTCAGGCTCGCAAGCAGTTTTGCCTCTACTCTTAGTATAAAGTCAAATGAGGAAGCACTGGAAGAGATAAACAAGGGGTTGCAGAGATCTGAGGAGGTAAGGGAAAATCAGCATCCTTCCGAAAAGCCGGGTAAACCAGAAGATCCCGGAAAACCGGAAGATCCTGGAAAGCCTGATGATCCAGGTCCGCCAAATACACCTCCGGGAAAAGAAAACGGAAAGAAATGATGTCCTATGAAGTTACTGGTAGTTGAAGATGAAAAAAAGCTTCTTGAGAATGTGGCTGCTTTCCTCGAACGCAAAGGATTCCTTGTAGATACTGCGCAGGATGCAGAAGATGGGCTGGATCTAGCGCTTGAGAGAAACTATGATTGCATAATTCTTGATGTGATCTTACCCGGAATGGGCGGATATGAATTCTGCCGCTTCCTCAGAGAAGAGATCGGCTCCGACGTACCAATAATCATCATCACTGCCCTTGGGGAAATTGACAGTAGGATCGAGGGTCTCAAGATAGGAGCGGATGATTACTTGCCGAAACCATTCGACCTGAGAGAGCTTGAGGCAAGAGTCAGAGCGCTTATCAGGCGGAACCAACTTAGAAGTGAGCCTGTAATTCGATATGGGCCGTTGACATACGATTCAAGGAGCGGTGTTTTTAGTTGTTCGAAGAAGGAACTGTCGCTTACTTCCAGAGAATCCTCGATCCTAGAGCTTTTTTTAAGGAATCCCGGAACGGTCTTTAGCAGAGAGGAAATTACAGACAAGATCTGGGAAACTGGATTCGAGTCTCGGAGCAATATTGTCGACGTTTACATTCGATACATCAGAAGGAAGCTAGAGGCTGCAGGAATTCTAGATATTATACAGACGGTACCGGGAAAGGGGTATGGGTTGAGGAGAATGCGGGATGACGGTTAAGTCGAAAATCACTCTACTGTACCTCTTTACTTATGGTAGTATAGTCGTTTCGCTTGGACTGACCGTTTTCTTCGTTCTTAGAAATCTCGAGATGCGCAGAATAGACAATCTCTTAATTTCCTTCCACAATGACATTGTCAATACTTACAAATACGCAGGCGAGGAGAACAGACTGTTGACTCTTGCCGGGGATGAAGATCTGGGGTTTGCCATTTACACTGATGAAGTTCCGATTGCCAGTTTCCGTGCCGAACCGGAGTTTTTTAAGGCAGTAACCGGAAGCGGAACTAAAGGAGATTACCGATTTAGATCTTCATTTGAGATAATTGAAGGAAAGGAAGAAAAGTTCGTGACTTTCTACGATTTGGATGAGTCTCAGAAATATCTCAGATTTGTTTTTGTGACGATCGTAATCTTCTCTCTTCTGACCCTTCTGATTGTTAGCGTAGTCGGAATGGTGTTCACCAGAAAACTCATAAACCCTTTTGAAGAGGCAGGAAATCAGCTAGAGCGAATCAGCAGGAGTGGTCTGAAGAACTCTCGAGTCGAGCTTAGGAAGACCGGCGAAGAAGTTTCAAAACTTGAACGTGAGATCAACAAATCACTGATCAGAATCGAACAGTTGATAGAAGATGCGAAGCAGATGTCATCTAAGATTGCCCACGAGTTGCGTACACCGCTAGCAGTAATGAAAACAAATCTACAACTCTCTCTTACCAAGGATTTTTCTGAAGAGACAATTCGCGAAGCATTGAAATCGACTTTGGGAGAAGTTGATAAACTCATCCGATTGTCTGAAGATTATCTGCTTCTATCCCGCACTGAGAGTTCA
>NZ_JFHJ01000533.1:0-2937 GCF_003666285.1 Mesotoga sp. HF07.pep.5.2.highcov
TCTTTGCTTATCGCCCTACTGTAAGGCCTGTCGTTTGTCATAGCATCAAAGGCATCGACAATCGAGAGAATCCGGCATTCTATTGGAATGTCTTCACCGCTTATGCCCAGCGGGTAACCCCTTCCATCCCATCTTTCGTGATGCTTGAGAATCAAATCCGCAACTGAAGAGAGGTCGGGAGATGAGATCGCTATCCTATATCCCTTTTCAGGATGTAGCTTCATTATCCTCCATTCATCAGCGGTCAAAGGACCTGGTTTAAACAGAATGCTGTCTGGAATTCCCACCTTTCCGAGATCGTGCACCTGTGCGAACAATGCAAGGTCGCTCAACTGCCTCGTGCTAAGTCTGGCTCTTCTTCCAAGTTCAAGGCAGAGTTTCTGAAGTCTCTTCGCATGCCCTCCTGAGATCTGGTCTTTTTCGGCTAGAGTTACAAGGAGTGTGTTGACCATCTGACTTCTAACGCTCGAACTTCTGTAAAGTTTATCGCGGTACATCAAGTCATCGGCTTGCTTAAGTGTTTCAACAAGTTCTTGTTCAGGGCCATTGCTCGTAGCAATACCCATCGAAACACTTAGAGGCGGTCCGGAGTTGTTCATGTTGAATTTTTCCACAATCTTTCTTACCCGCAGAGCGATCTTTTCTGTAATCTCCTCGTCCGTCTTGATCAATATTATTGCGAATTCATCTCCCCCAAATCTCGCCACAACATCCGTCTTTCTGAAGCAAGATCTCAATATCTGCGAAAGCTCGATGAGTATCTGGTCTCCTCTTGAGTGACCCATCGTATCGTTGATCAACTTCAGTCCATCGATATCTGCCGAAACAATTGAGATGGGGTAGAATCTAGAGCCTTCAAGTCTTTTAAGCTCTTCCTCGAAGTACAACCTGTTGTAAAGGTCGGTAAGTTTATCGTGAAGAGACATGTAATTCATGCGCTTCTCTGTTTCAATCCTCACAATCGCTTCGCGGGCATGAGACATCAGGAGTTCAGCAAGACGCAATTCCTGTTCGCCAAAGATCGCCTTTTTCACGGACATTGCCTGAAAGACTCCGACATCTCCAACCGGTACACTGAGTCCAGCTCTATATATATCGTTTGTTCTAAGAGCACCGGGAAACTCCTGGATATCATCGATTACATATGACTTCTTCTCTCTATAAGTCCTTCCTACAATGCCCTTATCGATCGACATTTCCAGGGGATCCCGTGGATTCAGGTTGGAAGACGCCTTTATTACGAGATTTTCTTCTTCCCTTACGCATATGAAGCAAATGTCGAATTCGAGAATCTCTTTTGCCGCTTCGATGACAAGGTCGTAGACGCTCTGCAGTTCACTGCACCTTTCGAGATTGAGAGCCGCCTCGTGGAGCCGTTCGATCCTGAACTTGTCTCTTTCAAGAATCTCAAAACTTTTTAAGCGGTCAGAAATATCCCGCGCAAACGTGAATTCATATTCTCTTCCATCGTACTTAAAATAGTTTCTGTTGATTTCAACGGGGAAAGTGGAACCATCCTTTCTCAGATGGTATGCCTCGAAATTGTCTTTCCCGTTTGATTTGAGCCTCTCCCAGCTGCTTTTTCTGTCATCAGCTTCTAGAGATTTGTCAAGATCATTGACCTTCATTGCAGTTATCTCTTCTCTCGAATACCCGAGACTCTTGCAAGCAGCGCTGTTTGCGTAGAGAATCGATCCGTCAGGGGCAATCCAGAAAGCCTCATCGTTTGCGTTGTCGAGCCCGAACTGGATGAGCTCTATTCTTCTGAGAGCCTTGCGTTCATCCGTTACGTCACATGCAGAGCAGACTACGGATTTTATATTACCGTTTTCATCGATTTCCGGAGTCTTGGTAACAATCAGAGTTCTAAGCTCGCCTTTCGAATTCCTGGTATCTTGCTCGTAAATGTGCTCCTCTTTGCCAGCAAAGACTAGTTTATTGGTTTCAATACTTGTTGAGAGGTCTTCTCCCGAAAAGATCTCGCGAATCTTCCTTCCTTCGATATCTTCCGGACGCATGCCAAAGAACTCCGCAAATGACTTGTTTACGATCCCGAAAGTCTCGGAATCTTTGAAGTACCAGATAAGTGTTGGGATGTGGTTTAGAAGCAACAGCATCTCGTTGTTCTTGGATGCTATAGACCTTTTGCCTTCCAAACGCTGAACAATCATAGTGAATGAAAGCGACATCAGGAAAACGAGACTCACAGTAGCATAATTGGCGGGAGACCACTTTCTGATAATAGAAAGTGAGATACCTTCGAACACGGAAGTCCCTTCTACACTCGATAATCTGTAGTCTTCAGTAGTCAATAATCTTAGAATCTCGTCTAGATTAAGTTTCAGAATAGCATATGAGTCTTTCAGACTCTCCAAGCCGGCGCTATCGGTAACTCTCATCGTCGCCAATAAGTCCTCTCCACTTGGAATGATCTCGTAGAAGGCCGAAGCTCCAATCGTGTGATCTCTAAGAGTCTGGAAGCTTTCACCGGCAGATACGAATTCCTCGTTGCGGTACACGACAACGACACCCTCGATCAGGCTATTGTTCTTCAGCAGATCTTCTAGATTGTAGATAACGAAGTCGGCATCACCTGACTCCAAAGCCTCGTACATCGAATCCCAGTGGAAGTAACCGAGGAAGGCGGTCTTTGCGTTATTCTCCGTGATTATCCTGGCGGAGTTTGCGATGTGATTCTCTATTTTGGAATACCTTACTTCTGTCATCGCGAAAATTATGACAGCGGCGAAAACTGTAGCAATTGCAGCTAGGAAAAGAGAGATTAGCCGGTTCTTCATAAATACTCCAGTGTGAGACAATGTTTACTATAAAGTCTATCATCTTTGATATGAAGATCGGCAGTAACTCAATGACCTTCCCATGCTGAAGTTTTAGTGGATCTTCTGGGTCGTTCATTCAGAAGAGATCTTCATTGTC
>NZ_JFHJ01000039.1:0-1170 GCF_003666285.1 Mesotoga sp. HF07.pep.5.2.highcov
GGGGGTTGAGGGAGAAAAGTTTGGTAGAACATCACACGAGATCATAACGTCAGGAGGGGTGACGGGCTGCACAGACTATGGACTAGCCTTCGTCTCGCTTGCAAGAGCAAAGGGGATTCCTTCCGTTTTCATCCAGACTGCACGGATTGACTGGATCGAGGCAAGAAAGAGCTCAAACAGCGGCATGATAGTAGGTCACATTCTTGTCGAAGTCTTTATAGAAGGAAAATGGTATCTTGTAGACTCGACTTCTGGCAGGCTTTACCTTAACTATGACAGAAACAACTTCTCGCTCCCCGACGGGTACTATGTGTTTGCGAAATCCATTGAGGTATGGGATTCCGGGGCAATAAACGAGAGAGAGAACTGGCAGATGATGATGGATCTCTTCTGGATCTTTGATCCTTCAGTCTATAACAACCCGGGATACGACTACATAGACCTCACGACAGGGGAGACGAAGTCATCCGGAGTCTTCACCGGCCACTCAACCGTCATTGGAAGCTCGGCTCTGATTTTTGGGAAGCGGAGTCCGGTTGGACTGTTCGACGATAAATTCACGGCGCATCTTTCTAACAAGAGGCTTCTCGATCTATACTTCGCCGATAAAGACGAAGTTATGAGTACTCAGAGGATAGTAGTCCTTCACTCTCTTGATCAGCCCGCCACGATGCCCGACTACATGTTGGGCATTATACCGGAGTTCTCGTCTTCGGAAACGCCCGTGATCCTGAACGAAATCAGGGACGGCAGGAGAATTGTCCTTATAATGACAGATACAACAGAAGAATTGATGAAAATAATCAGAGAACTGCCCGAGGACTTTTTGGACGGCCCGCTAAACGATGAAAATGTCCCTGATGTCGAAATAATGAAGGACTCAGTTCTAGTTTATGGAACAAGCAACTCTGTGGGAGTATTCGAAGAGAGATTCATAAAAGGATTTTCAAGAAAGGGCTTTCTGAGTCTTGGCAATTCACAATACGAAAGATTTCTGGAGACGGAACTCGTCGTAGTCCTCTACTCACTCGATTATCCCGACAAAATGCCATTTTATATCGAAGAATATCTGCCGGAGTTCTCGTCTTCGGAACTGCCTGTAATAGTGAACGAATGGAGAGAAGGTAAGCAGATAATCTTAATCAAGACATCTACCGAGGCGGAACTGAT
>NZ_JFHJ01000584.1:0-518 GCF_003666285.1 Mesotoga sp. HF07.pep.5.2.highcov
TTTCCCGGTATCAGCGGGATATTCCCCTTCGCAGGTTTTCCTTTCTGCTGATCCAGGTCGATTACCATTGGTTCTTCTTCAAGATCCTGGAAGAGCAATGCATTTCCGAGCACAGCATAGCTTGTCGGTCCCCCGGCCTCTACAAGTGCTTCAATGGCTGTCATGCCGTCATAGTATCTAACGATACCGGGTTTCTGAACCTCACCGAAAACATAAACTCTGGCCGGTTCCGTGTAAGGTACATATACAGTGGATCCAGCGGGAACTACTTTTCTGGTGAGAGCGATGAAATCGTCAGGTGAAATAATGATCTCTTCCGTCTTGCCGCCTGAAGATATGAAGACTCTTCCGCCGCTTTCGAAATTTGTAATTCCTCCAGCAAGACTTATGAGTTCAGCCAGAGTCAGCTCACCATAGTCCGAGACTGGAAATACTCCCGGCGATTCCACATCACCGACCACCGCGACAAAAGAATCGTAGTTTCTTAATGCGACAATGGTATCTCCATCTTCTAGATA
>NZ_JFHJ01000179.1:0-1160 GCF_003666285.1 Mesotoga sp. HF07.pep.5.2.highcov
CTTATCATTGCGTCTCCAATCTTCTCGACACCGCAACCATACGCCGACGAGGCATTATCTGCTCCTCCGTTAACTACCGGAATGCCTTCTAGCTCCGAAAGGGAGGGCGAACTTACTGTCCCCAAGATCGTACCTGACCCGACCAATTCGGGATATGAACGAGGATCAATACCGATTATTTCTGGAATTCTCTCATCGAATTCCCCTTCAATATCCAGCATGGAAGTTCCTGAAGCATCGGAGAAGTCAGTTACAACACGTCCCGTCAATTTCATTACGATGTAATCTTTTGGAAGCATCCATTTCTTGATCTTCTTGAATCTCTCAGGCTCACTCTCTGCCAACCAGAGGATTTTGGGAAGCGTGAATCCTGTCAGTACTGGATTTCCGAAACTTTCTATTACTTTTTCTTCTCCTCCCAACAAGTCCGTAACTTTTGCACACTGGCTTTCAGTTCTCTGATCGCACCAAAGGATTGCTGGATAGACAACCTTCCCTTCTGCATCAACGGCAACAAGGGAATGCATTTGACCGCTGACTGAAATTGCCGATGGTGGTCCACCTCCTTTAGCAACCAGTTCTCTCAAAGCAATGCAAACTGCGTCCCACCAAATCTCTGGATGCTGCTGTGACCAGCCGGGCTTCGGGGTTTCCATAGGAATAGGTTTCGAAGAAGAAGTCAAGATTCTTCCGCTCTCATCAACCGAGATTCCTTTAACAGAATTTGTTCCTACGTCTATACCGAAAAACGCACTCATGGCAAATCTCCTTTATACTAAATCGACCGTCTTACGATCAATTATGTGAAGAGCTGCTCCTATCATTTTTGAGCTTGCCATGCCTTTTTCGTGGAGCATGCTCCTTATTACTTTCACGTTCTGCCCAGTTGCGTATAGAACTCTCGAGTTGACGAAATCAACCAGATTACGCAACGAGAGTTCCGGAAGTATCGAAGCAACTCCGCCAAGAACAACAACTTCCGGATCCAAGGAATTTACGATGTTGACAATTCCTACGCCAAGGCTTCTCTCGATCTCATGAAGAAGTGGTTCATAACTTGCATCTGTTGAGCGCAGGCAGTTAAGATACTTCTCGTTGTTACTGGATCCTTTGAGTTCAAGCCCCAACTCGGTTGCTAGATTGACGATGGCTTCAGTAGA
>NZ_JFHJ01000474.1:0-805 GCF_003666285.1 Mesotoga sp. HF07.pep.5.2.highcov
CCAAAAGAGAGAATAGCAAGAAGAATTGGACGGGAACTGGCTGACGGAGATCTGGTAAATCTGGGGATTGGAATTCCCACCCTGGTCTCAAACTATATACCAGCGGGTATAAGGGTGTTTTTTCAATCAGAAAATGGCATCATCGGCATGGGACCATTACCGGAAGAAGGAATGGAGAATAGAGATCTTACAAATGCCGGGGGTCAATATGTAACGGCTCTACCGGGTTCGGCAGTTTTCGACAGTGCCATGTCTTTTTCAATAATCAGAGGTGGACATCTCGACGTCACTGTCCTAGGAGGTCTTCAGGTCGATGAGCGTGGGATTCTGGCTAACTGGATGGTCCCTGGCAAGATGGTGCCAGGTATGGGCGGTGCAATGGACCTAGTGACTGGAGCTAAACGTGTTATTGTCGCCATGACACATACATCTAGGGGAAATCCGAAAATCGTGAAACAATGCACTCTTCCCATAACTTCAAACAGACGAGTAGACCTTATTGTTACAGAGTTAGCGGTAATCGAACCCTTTGCCGGAGGACTTCTGTTGAAAGAGAAGGCAAGTGAGGTGACAGTTGACGAGGTACAGTCTCTAACAGAGGCTCGGCTATTTGTCGCTGAGGATCTTAAGGACATGATCTAGAGGTAATTTTGGAGTCTCGAGCGGCCAGAAATGTCCATTCTCTGAAGATGAAATGATGTATCATTACTATTCGTTGTCTTAGATCTACAGTGATGTTTTGTTCGAATGATTTTTCTATGAAGAATTTCGTGGAGCTTGAAGGAAATAGTAACAACCGATTCAC
>NZ_JFHJ01000563.1:0-2311 GCF_003666285.1 Mesotoga sp. HF07.pep.5.2.highcov
TGTTCGCCAGGTCTTTTAAACTATTGAACTGCATGGTAGACTATATAGTACGGATTCCTTACTGTGGAGGCGTTGATGTCTTACAGCCTATTCAAGTCTTATCTAAACGATGAAGAAGCAAAGGAGATTCGAGGTTCCCTTCTTGTGATGGCCATTCCTGCTATGGCAGAAAACGTACTCCAGATGCTGCTTGGAATTTCAGATACCGCTTTCCTCGGCCATTATGACTGGAGAATTATGACCGCTGTCGGTACCGCAAATCAGGTTGTCTTCATATTTCAGGCAGTCCTAGTAGCGATTTCAACAGGTTCGATGGTGTTGCTTTCTAACAGTTATGGTGCAAACAATCACAGAAGAGTAGATTTGATTGCATGGCATGCGATCTATCTTAGCATTGCTGCTGGTTTGATTCTTTCTTTTGGGTCTTTTTTCTCTGATAGCTTGTTGTCAGTTCTCTTTCCTTCTAGCGACTCGTTGATGCAGATGAACGGAAGCAAATATCTCCAAATCATCATGGCAGGTTTCCCTGCAATGAGCATAATGATTGTTCTTGGTGCGGCTTTGAGAGGAGCGGGAGACACGAAATCGCCGCTGATAGTAGCCGCTGTTGCAAATGTACTGAATGTCTTTCTTGATTACTCAATGATCTTTGGAAAGTTTGGGTTCCCCGAGATGGGTGCCTTTGGGGCCGCACTTGCAACAGTCTTGTCGAGAGTCGTAGGTTCAGTGATAATTATTGTTTTGCTGTTTCGAAATCGAAGAATTTCGATGTCAAGGAAGCCCCGGAGATTCTCTAAGTGGCTTTTCAAAGAGATCTTTGTTCTAGGTCTTCCAGCTTCCATCGAAAACTTTGGATTCTCTCTTGGAGTTCTTGTCTTCGCAAATATCCTCTTTATTTCCGGTCCACAGGCGTATGCTGCCCACAGAATCGGTATTCAGGTAGAATCTCTCTCCTTCATGCCTGCTTGGGGTATGGGAGTTGCTATAACCGCCTTAGTCGGAATCTACAATGGTGGCAGGCAAAGAAGAATGTCGATTGGTGTAGTTAGACAGGGTTGGTTCATTGCCCTCGCAATCTCCTCTGCGATTGGATTAACCATTACGTTGCTTCCGGACCTTTTCATCTCTCTTTTCACAAATGAGCCGTCGCTCATAGAAGAGGGACGACTGCCAGTGAGAATTATCGGGCTCTTTCAGGTAGTGATGGGGACCGATTACGTGGTCACCGGGGCTTTGAGAGGCATGGGTGACACTTCTTTTCCAATGAAGACCTCGCTTGTGGCAATGTGGTTCTTGAGACTTCCTATTGGCTACGTGCTTGTAAGATATTTCGGTCTCGGTCTATTTGGTGCTTGGATAGGAATGATGGCCGATATGGCCTTCAGGACAACACTGAAGTTTATCAGGTTCTACTCTGGGAAATGGGAAAGCACGGCCGATTCAATACAGGCGCGTTCCGGCTGAGATCTCTTGTACAAAAGAAAGTTATTCGTAAAAAATCTATATGCACGGGCTTACAATCTCAAAGGTTCTTTTTATCAGAAGTGGCGATATCTTTGTTCCTAATTGGAGCTTTTGGTAAGATAATCATATGCCTTTATCAGGCATAATTCGAAAGACTTACTAATACTCCGAAGGAGGTATTTCTTTGAAAGTCGTGGGAATGAAAAAGATCGTCTCACTGATTGAAAAAGGTTCATCTGTGATGATTGGAGGGTTTCTAGGTTGTGGTTCTCCAGACTCAATTATCGATGAGATCGTTAAGAACGAAATCTCTGGTTTGACTCTTGTAGCAAACGATACTGCCTTTCCAGAAACGGGGATAGGAAAACTCATTGTCAACAAGTGTGCTTCCAAGATTGTTGTCTCTCATATAGGAACAAATCCTGAGACACAACGTCAGATGATTGACGGAGAGCTGGAGGTAGAGCTTGTTCCGCAGGGTACTCTGGCCGAGAGAATTAGAGCCGGTGGTGTAGGCTTAGGAGGCGTTCTGACGCCAACAGGTGTCGGGACTGTGGTTCAGGATGGAAAAAAGGTTTTAACAGTGGATGGCAGAGATTACCTGATGGAACTTCCTCTAAGAGCCGATTTTGCTTTGGTGAAGGCCAAGAAAGCCGATTACTTCGGAAATCTGGTATTCTCTTTGACTGCAAGGAATTTCAACCCTCTGATGGTCCTAGCATGTGATACGGTGCTTGTAGAGGTTGAAGAAATCGTTCCAATTGGTTCCCTGTCGCCGGATGAAATTCATATTCCTGGAGTTTTCGTTCATTACATTGTTGTCGGAGGTAGAGTGCAATGATGGACC